>NZ_JALKVM010000104.1:0-22306 GCF_057440575.1 Johannesbaptistia floridana | reverse complement strand
GTCGCCTATATACCAACCATTAGGAGCTGAACCATATCCTGCGGGTGTCCAACTTCTAGCTAGAAGTATTCCCCTAGTAAAAGCTACTGTAAGCACCCCTAGATTATCTTGACCAGCAATGTAGTTTTGCCTAAAAAAGCTAACTTGCGATTCTCCTCTAAATTCAGCTACATTATTGGTTAAAATTAAATCTCTACCTATCAATTCTCCAGTGCGATGTCCTCCACCATCTATTTGAACAGGAGATGGAAGATCAGAAGTCTGAGTGAATGTTGCATCAATCAACAAGAAAGATAAAGTACTAGGAAGAAGTGCCAGGAAGATTTTCTTGTACTTGCTATTTTTATACATAATACTGAGAGTATCTGCAAATCACCGAACTAAACTGTATGACTAAACAAATAAAGTAGTTTTCCTCATTCTATATTATTAAGAAGCTATTTGTAAGAGGCTGTTTGTAAAGTTTTCTCAAGGAGGGGCGATCGCTATTATTTGTTCCTTCGATTGGTTCTGTTGCAAAGAATTATAAAGTATGTAATATTTTTATGTATCTCACGTCTTCTTAAAGAGCAACATCAAAAAGTAATCCAATAAATTCTTTTTTGAGCTACACTATCTCTATTACGAACACCATCAACTTGACCTGGGTTAATTGGCGATCGCGTGCTTGGCTCGCTCCGTTGGAGATCGCATCTACTCCCCATCTATCAAAACCACCCTGATTGGCTCGCCATAATCGTTATAGTCAAGAGTGTAATTGCTACTATTTATAACACGTGGAATAACTTCTTTCCGAAGAATGGGGTCTGACAACCACACATTAAGTTCATCTAGCTCCGATAACGTTTTTCTCTCTACAAACTTGGACTTACCCATAGAGAAAGCCCCCTTTGACCATTTTTTGATGTTAGAAGACACATTGGCAGCTTCATTTGACTCAATATCTATTTTTTCCGGCTTTGATGTCTCTGGGTCATTTTCTGCGGAATTAGGAGAATTAGCTATTTCTGCATTGTCTTGGGTTGGTTCGGTTGGATTTGAATGGGGTTGATTAGAGGTAGTTAGGGAGCGATCGCATTTAAAACTTAAGCTATTTTCTTCTCGTCCAGGTTCGGGAATATCAGCAACAAGACGCATATCAGCAGAGAAGTCTTCCGTTAAAGCTCTTTGATGAGTCAGCAACTGCTTTTGTTCATCCGGCTTAATCTCGATGCCATTATTCATTCTCATAGCAGCATTAGAATATCTCTGGTGCTGCTCATCACGGTATTGTTCCCAAGAGATAGCAATATTAGCCGGATGCTTCTTAAAATGTCTCAGCACATCAGCTTTTTTCTTGCTAATGTCGCCACCATAAGCCTTTTGCCAATCAGTAGCTAACCACAGGACAAAATTAGGGTCAAGTTTGCCATCAATCTTCCAAACGTCATCAGGTATCCAATTATTGAATGCAGTCTTAGATTTACTTGTGAGATTAACAACTTCTGTTTTTGAGGTAATTTCAATATTATTTGATATGGCGCAGGTAGATTTATCTTCAAGATAATCTGTAGGTTCAGTCAAAGAATCTTTTGATTGTCTTGTGCTATCAAAGTTAACTTGACTACCACAAATACTTGAATCTTCTAACTCAAAAATTTCTTCTTTTTCCGAAGGAGAAATATTATTAACTTCTTTATTTAGTTGATCTTCATTATTTATTAGAGTTTGATTTCCCACTTGTGGATGACCCAGATGTGGGAAATCAACATCTGGTAAAGATGTATTCATAGTAGGGGTTTCAGTTACTTTACTATTTGGTTGATTAGTCGTAAATGTTCGAGAAGCTGCATGGGGTGTATGCGAATTGCTGACATATTGATTATCGTCAAGTGCCTTCACAGAAATCTTAGGTTGTTCCTGGACGATAAAATTATTATTCTTGTCTGTGGGATAATTTAGTTGATGGGGAGCTTCATGAAGATTAACTACCCATTCAACAATTTGACCCAACTCATTTCTAATGGCAGCACGAACTAAATAACCAGCCGCTTGTAATTCTTTCAATCCTGACCTAATTGCTGTATGACCATCTTGAAATACTTTTACTAGATGATTAAGATGAACTCTCCAATTATCAGGTTTAGACAGAAGATAAGCAAATATGCCTTTAGCTTTAGCTGTTAGATTTGGATTGTCTAAAAATCCCTTATCAATAATTGTGTATGGGTTGTGTTTATCGTGTTGAACTCTGAATGTAGTCATGGCTTGTTACTAAAAATTTGACATAGGAATCCCCTGAGTAAGAGTGTTACTTCTTACTTCAAGGAGATATTAAAATTGAGCTAATAGGTGACTAGTCGGTGAAGAGAGTTTCACCGATGATAATTTGCCGGATACCTTCCTTATTGGCGAATTGCTTGTCTAACCAAGTCAGCATTTCTCTGGGAAGCTTCTTTGAGTTGATAAGCGATGGTTCAGATAACCACTGCTCTTCTTTAATACCGATTGATTCAAGCCACTTTCGGCAAGCTTTAGTATTCTTGCCAAAGCCATATTTCTTTGCCAGATCGGTTATTCCGATGCCGTCAAACTGTGCGATCGCGTTACCCCGATCATCTACAGTTACCACGGTGGGAACTTCTTTTACTTGAGTAATTACAGCATCGGGTTTACCTAAGACTAGGGCTACCATTTGTGGGGAATGTAGAGTGGCGATCGCCTGGATAGACATCAGCAATCTTTCTTGAGTTTCGGCGAGTTCTAATTGCAGCTTCAGCTTTTGGATTTCTTCAGATTGATTCGAGATGGTTTGAACAGCTTGTTTGGCGATGCGTTCACATTCTAAAAAGTAACGACGAATTTTCGTTCCTTGCTGAGTCCCTGCCATCATCCCTAAAGATTTAAAACAATCAATAGTTAAAGTGATTGTTTCGCTGGGGCGACCGCCTGATGAAGTTTTCAACCGTTTGGTTAAAAAGTCTATATCAAGTTCAAAATGATTAAACAGTTTATTTTTAGCTTTTTGTTTGCTGCTATAACCAATCCATCGCCAAGCATCATCAAAATCTACGGGAAAAGATTCTGTTGAAGAAAGAAGCTTAGTGGCTAACTTTTGCGAGAAGTCCATCTTTTATTGTCCCTCAAAAAAATTCAAAACAATATCTTGGTGTGCATCATCTTGTTTTCAAGAAAGTTATTAAAAGTCCCTGGAAAGAAAACTAGACTAAGACTTTAATACTTTTTTGCTTAAAGATTCTCAGCAGCTTTTTAGCTACTTAAACTCAAAGTAGCATTACTTTAGCTCAATGTCAATTAAAAGTAGCCGTATCTTAGTTAAGTTCAACAATGTAATAATGCTACTGAAGAGTTGATAATAATGTCTTGGCAACTGATAAAACCAGAATTTCTGTTTATCTCGACGCGGCTCTAAAAGAGTGGCTAGAAAGCGAATCTAAAATTAGGAATCGTTCAATGAGCAATTACATTGAAACCATCCTAGCTCTAATTAAAGAAGGAAAAGTAAAAGTAGATGATCGAGATATTTAGTCCATAAATTCTCTCTTCTCAAGAATGAGAGCACTCCTATTTAATCTGTTCATTTCCTTATTTGAGCCTGAGTTTGTAAGTTAGGTTTAACAACCATGTCAATCTGTTCTTCCTCATCTTGGTTTTCTCGGATTTGTTCAAGAGTAGCGCTAATATAGTTACTCATTGAACGATTATTTTGTTTTGCCTGTTGAGCTAACCATCTTTTGAGATCTTTGTTGAGATACACAGAGATCCGTTCTTTATCATCTTTAAGTCCCATAAGCCAGCTAAAGTTCTAAACATTAATTTCTTAATTTTACCTTAAACAGCATTACCTTAACCACTAAAAACTTAAAAGTAATGCTACTATAGAGTTAGTAAGAGTAGAAAGTTTCCTCCTAGTTTTAATAAAAACATCTTTGACCAAAAGATATTAGGAGTTACTTTTTAACTTTTACGAATCAAAACGAAAAGAGAATAGCTATCGCTATCCTCTATCGAAAAACTTTATTTTATTACTTTTTCCATGATGACACAATCAACATCAATTCAACCAACGAGTAAAGTTGGTACTGCATCTACTGCCACTTTGACAGTTCCCAAAACCCGAAAAGTTCAAAACTGTAGGGAGTGCCCCTATTTCACAAACTACAATGAACAATTTGGACGTGGGTGGTGCCAAAAGAACAATTGCATGACGAAGGAACATTCTTTTCCCACAACAGACTGTGACGTAGAAACTCTCAACGTTCCAGATGACTATTTTAGTGTTTCTGTTCACCTAACGAGTAAAGCGGTGGTGGAACAGGACGGATACCCTGTACCTGAAGACAACCGTGTAATCGAAGTCAAAGTTTCTGAAGTGACTGTAGAGGAAATCAAAAAGCCTTTGTCAAGAATCATTGATGTAGAGGCATACAATATCTTCGCCTTCTGGCGAACGGAAATTGAAGACCCTCATGTTTACCAATTTTAATCAATAACCAATAAGTAATAAGTAAGCAATTAACTTTACTTATTACTTATTTTTTCATCCCTACACAGACAAACCCTATAAATATGGTACTAGAATTATGGAACTTGACAAAAACCTCTACAAATTAATATGCGATGACCTTTGGACTGAAATCAAAGAAGAGCTAGAAGAAAAAGGCTGTTATCATACAAGAGCCTTTTTCAGATTACCCCCAGAAGAAGCTGAAGAATGCTCGAATGACCATACGATGCGAGTCATAGTGGAATCTGAAGTTAAAACCGAAACACTGGAATATTTAGTTACCTACAAAGAGGAAGAAGACAGAGGATTTATAGGGATAATCTTCTTGAAATATGACAAAGAAGATTGTCAGAAACTAATTGCAGAAATTATTAAAACAACCAACTCTGATACTTTGATTCTGATATATCAAACATGGGACAACCAGAAAGAAGAATGTCTTTGTATCTTGATTGAAACTGAGAAGGAAAGGTGGAAGAGTGAAACGCCTATCTATGGAATTGATGTATTTACTTCTGTCCCTGATGAACCGGAAGCTTTTGTTCATGTTCAAAGATAAGAGATATTAGATCATGTTCAAGTTCATTCAGAGTAAACATTTGAGCTTAGCCCGTACGTTTTCGGACGGTTACTACTGACGGCTCGATGACAAAGGCAGATTTTATAAGCACAAAAAAAGGCAATTTACATTAGAATTAATTATCATGTTAGAAAAATTTGGAAAAATTCAGGGGCAAAATCTACAAGATTTATATGATTGGTGTCAAAATCATCGATATTTGCTCACCCCTACTATTAGTCGTTATGCTGAGGGTAGAAAAGAGTTATGGATTCGTCGTTATTGTGATTTAAAAAAACAACCAACAATTAGAGAAGGTTTTAGAGATGAGCGTTTAGAAGCTCTTGGTGAGCGAGTTTTACCCAATTTTGACATTGGACTACTATTATTTTACCAACAAGGGGTTAAAATTAACTTACATCGAGACCATACAGTTTTTTCTCCAATTGCTGTTAGCATTAATTTGGGTGAGGCTACTTTTTTAATGGCAGAAATGGTTAAAAAAGGAGAAAAATTACAACCTCAATATTATGATTTAACAGATGGAGATGTTATTAAATTTAATTGTAAGGTTTTGCATGGAATTGAAGCTGTAAATAAAGAGCGTTGGTGTATCGTCTTTTGGCATCTAAAGTAAATATTGAGGAAAGTTAAACAGTCAGTAAATTAGCAGTTTGTTGAAATCGCTCCATAGTCCTAGAACCACGACTAACTTTTCGTGATTGTTATTATTAATCTAAGGTATTTTCAATAGAAGTATTACCCCGCTTGCTTTTGAACTCTCTCGTTTCAAACGAGAGACTAAAAAACCTTGGCGCTGTTGAACTAATAAATTTAGCATGATAGAGGTATCGACAAAAAAGTCTTAGTAAGCTCACGCATTAATTAGAATAAAAATTGCGGGCGCTTTTTTTGTCAGAGTAAGCATTACAGCCTTGGCACGTACACTTTCGTCTCATGGCTACTCAAGGGCGTATCCGAAAAAAACAAGCATGAGTTTGAAATTCTACGTGAGGCAATGGAACATGTTCTTGATTTAGCGTCCTAAGCAAGCTTGCGGTTACTGTGTAATGTGATTATGTTATTATGAAATGAGTGCTGCGGTCTTTTTATCTCATATACGATGTGTTACCGCAACTGCGGTACAATTATAAGTTCGGGAGGAGGATTGTCCCATGACCAATTTGCCGATTAACATCTATCGCGTAGACACTCCTGATGGACTGAAGGATTTGGTCTCGTGCCTTCCCGAGGAGCTCATTTTCCAGCACGGGCTTGTGGCCGAAGCAATTATTGGCGTTCTTCTACGTCCCTTGGAATCGGGTGAGACGATTAGCCCGAGCGTCTTTGCGCGAAATAAGGTTTTCGTCGAATTCATGCACGCGGTGATTGCCCGACATGCCCCTGAATCCCCCAAATTCATCGCCGAGGCGAAACGACAAGACAACGGTTGGGTATATATAATCGATCAGCGAACGCCGACACCGCAAGATGCTGTGCCGCCTGAAGACATTGTTGGTTCGTTTGAAATCAAGAACGGCCAGGTCGTATCTGATTCCTATCAAGCGAATCCTAACCACATGATACTTTCAGAACAAGGGTTCTTTCGCTTGGGACCGGAGTTGCAGCACTGTCTTCTTGAAGAATTGGCCTTGCTTTCGGTTGGCAGCAATTCGTAAGTTGTAACTGGGAAAAATGGTTTTGTTGCCAAAAATATCAGGAGTATAGTAATACGTTAAAATAGGGTATATTGCAAAGAATGATGAAGCATACACGCTTTCTGTGTATCTTGCGCAGTTTTAAGCAGCAACATCAAAAAGCATTTCAATAAATTCGTAATTGAGCTACGCTATCCCTCTAAGAAACAAAAGTCAACTTGACCTTTATTAATTGGGAAATGTCGCCATTTAAAAGGAGATTTGGAGTCCATTAATCAGGTTAAATAAGGCAGTAACGTTTCTATATTTTAACATATTACGAGCGCAACTTGTATTTTTTGCAACAGAACCAAAATTTTAGAATTATGAACGACCAGAAAAAAAGTAAAAAAAGCAAAATTATGATTAATGCTACTGTGCAAGGCATTGAAATAGTAGAAAAAGCTTTAGTAAGACATGGTTTTAATTCACCAAGTTTTTTTGCAAAAAGTAACTATCTAGGAAGATCTTCTGTTAATAAATTTTTTAACAAACAAAAACTTCAGTTAGATACCTTTCAAAGAATATGTGAAGGATTAAAACTACATTGGAGAGAAATAGCAGAAATCAAAGATTCTAAAGTTTCATTAGCATCTCAAAATTCAGAGTCTGTATCTGAAGATATTGAGGGAGAAGAAAAAGTAAATAAAGGCTGGAATCGTACAATAACTATTTCTGAGCATTCAAATATTGATAAATGGGAATTAGTTAAAAATATTAAGGAAAGAAAACTTGAAAATTATAGTTTACGAGAAACTGACTTAAGTGATTCAGACCTAAGTTGGGCATACCTGAGTGAAGCTGACCTGAGTGGGGCTGACCTGAGTGGGGCTGACCTGAGTGGGGCTGACCTGAGTGGCGTGAGGGGAGCTGACCTGAGTGGGGCAAACCTGAGTGGAGCAAACCTGAGTAGAGCACGCCTGAGTGGGGCTGACCTGAGTGGGGCAAACCTGAGTGGAGCAAACCTGAGTGAAGCACGCCTGAGTGGGGCTGACCTGAGTGGGGCAAACCTGAGTGGGGCAAACCTGAGTGGGGAGAGTTGGGGAGACCTGATTGAGGAAGACGAGCTGTGTATTGTTGTAAAGCTAAATCTAGAGCTGAGTAGGGCAAACCTGAGTGGGGCAAACCTGAGTGGGGCAGACCTGAGTTGGGCAAACCTGAGTGGAGCAAACCTGAGTGGGGCAAACCTGAGTGGGGCAAACCTGAGTGGAGCAAACCTGAGTGGGGCAAACCTGAATTACTCAGATCTGAGAGAGTTAGACCTGAGTGGGGCAGACCTGTTTATGGCAAACCTGAGTGGGGCAAACTTAAGTGAGGCAGACCTGTTTATGGCAAACCTGAGTTGGGCAGACCTGAGTGAGGCAAACCTGAGTGAGGCAAACCTGAGTTGGGCAGACCTGAGTGGGGCAATTGTAGAAAATGCTCGATTTATTAAGACTAGAGGCATAGATAAAGAACAAAAAATAGACTTAGAAAAACGAGGTGCTATTTTTGACGATTTTGAAAAATCTCCAGAAAAAGTTAACTCACGACTATAAAAGTATATAACTATATTTTTATATGTAGAACTAGTAGCGGTTTTTGAATGAGGCGGAGTTAAAATTTTAATGCACAAGGCTGAACTTGACCTTCAACAAGTTGTAATCAAGCTACTTATTGTTATCATTCATACTTTTCGGCAAGATTTCTTATTTCAATGCACAAAAAATTTAGGTCTGTTGTCTCAAGACCTTTGGAGCTATTCAATTTTAATCATCTAAATGTTACAAAAATGCCGTAAATTAATAATCGTGTAAGCTAAACTTTTCAAGGCATAATGCAACTTTCATCAAAACTGTTTTTAGGTGAAAATTAAAATGACTATTGTGCTTTTATTATAGATTAGCTTAAGCCCTTATATCAATAGCTTTTCATCCAAATTTATCATCTCTCAAAAACTCGCTACCAGTTCCTGGTTTAAAAACACAGGGCCTTCAACATCATTGACTTTCTGTAACAAACCTTTAGTATGTATCAATATGCGCCGCTTTCGTCTATACTGAAACAGAATAAATAATATAAATTTCTCGAAAATTACCGTAATTGATTTATGTCAGTTAGTTTAGACAAGGAAGTAAGAGCAAAGGAAGTAAGAGCAATTGCACGTTATGTCAGAATGTCTCCTTCAAAAGTGAGGAGGGTTCTTGATCAAATTAGGGGACGTTCCTATAAGGAAGCCCTAATCATGCTAGAATTTATGCCTTATCGTGCTTGTGAACCAGTTAAAAAAGTACTACGCTCTGCTGTAGCCAATGCTGAACATAATAATGGACTACAAAAAACAAATCTATTTATTAGTCAGGCTTATGCGGATATGGGGCCAAGTCTAAAGCGATATCGACCTAGAGCGCAGGGTCGAGCATATCAAATTCGTAAACCTACCTGTCATATTACGATAGCAGTTTCACCTAATGAACAAGAAAATGGTTTCAATGGCTCAAGCTCTAAACCTGAATCTAATCGAAGAAAACAATCCAAAAGAACCCAGAAAACCTCTAATTCAGCTATAAGACCCAAACCCATCACTCAACTAAAAACCTCAAGTAAGTCCGATCATCAAGTTACTGACGATTCCCAGAAATCAAAAAAATATGAGAATTCACTTTATGACAAGGGCTTTATGAATAAAATAGATCCCAAATTAACTATAGATTTCGGAATTTCTGATGAAAATGATTTAATAAATATTTCAGAAACATCGGAAATGAAACACCTAGATATGCTCATCCGTTTAGTTGAGCCGCAGTGGGATTCAAGTGACATACCTGACTATAAAGAAATTTTCAAATTAGGTCGCAGTGTTGGCTGTGTAGGAACTATTAGAACAGTTAAGGCATTACAGGAAGATCCTAATATTGTATTTGTTCAAGCGAGCAGACCCGGTTTTCAAGAGACTACCTCTACCTCGTCTGATTCTCCATCTAGTATAAATTCGATTCCTGAATCTGTTAATGCTCACAGAATTCACAATGAAATTGAAGAAAGAGGGGATCAAGCATTAATCGCTATCATAGATACTGGTATAGATGTATTACATAAGGCATTTCGAGATTCTTCTGGTCAAAGAACAAGAATTCTTGCCATTTGGGATCAAACTGATTCTTCGTGGACTGGTTCAAATCCGACTCCAATGTGCCGTTTCGGGCGAGAATATACTGATGAAGATATTTTAAGCTTTATTGAAGAAGGTCAAGCTCCAAATAATTTACGAGATCCAAATGGTCATGGAACTGGAGTTGCCAGTGTTGCTGCTGGTAGAAGTTCGGGATCTTTTTCAGGAGGCATAGCACCAGAATCAAAGATTTTAGTCATTATTATCGATCCTCTTCTTGGTCTAGAAATGGGATTAGGTTCTGCTCTTAACTATATCAATCAATTTTCTGCTATGGAAGGAAAAGAAAACCTACCCACCGTTATCAACATTAGCCAGGGTAAAAATATCGGACCCCATGATGGAAAAGACAATCTTGAGTTTACCATTGAAGAAGTATTAGAAAGTGGAAAGAAACCGGGTGTTATCGTCGTTAAATCTGCTGGCAATGATCGTAAAAAACAAAGACATACAGTAATTTCTCTCATTGAAAAAGCCTCAGAGCAAATTCAATGGTATCAAGAAGATTACAAAAAGGAACAAGAACTAGAAGTATGGTTTGACTCTAACCATATTGTAGAATTTGTGGTTATTAGCAATTCAAATTCTGAACGCAATAGAGAATCAACACCATCTTTTACTTGGGATTCACGACAAAGGCAATTACAATACACTTTTCGCCGGACCGGAGATTTATGTATTATGGAATATGTAAGAAAACATGAATGTAATGGAGATTCTTTATTACAGATAAAAATTAAGAGAGAAGATGATCGTTATATTAGCTCAGGTTTTTGGGCAGTTAGAATAACTAAGACAAATATTTCCACTACTGAAAATAATAAGGCTCATGTTTGGATTGATGTTTTAGGAAATGACAAAACTACTTATTTCACAAGCGCTGATGAGTTTGTTACCTTATCTACACCCGGAACTGCTCAAAATATTTTAGTTGTTTCTTCTCATGATGAAAATTCTTCTAAAGGACGCACACGCAACAATGGTGAAAAGCCCGAAATCTCAGTCCCTCTTATTAATGTAAATGTGGCGATGGCTGGAACTGTAAATGGTATAGTTTCAATGACTGGTACTAGCTTTTTTGCCCCTTTTGTTACTGGATCTCTTGCTTTGTTATTATCTCGAATGAATAAATCTGAATCAGCCACTATTTATAATTCAAACGAAATAAAGTCGCTAATTGTGGGAGCCATCGCTCAAGAGAATGGTCACTATGATGAAGCTTTAGGATATGGCTCTCTAGATGTTTATAGGCTTTTCAGACAAGCTGGATTAATTTAGCAAGAAAATTACTGAGTTTGAGGGATAATTTGATCAACGGTTAGTTCAATAGTCCGTCTCAGAAGTTCTGGATTGACATCAGAAGATTCAGACAAGGAATCGGTATTAAGCTGAATAATGACTGTTAATTCTTGAGTTGTGGGTTCGCATCCTTTATCTTCTTTGAAAGTATTATAAGCATTTAATCCTAATCCTGTTACGGATACAGCTAGAGATGCAGCAGCAATTCTTGTTCTGATATCTTCGTTTGTGGATGGGGGAGATGCTTCCAATATTTCATTTACTGATTGGACAAAATCAACACGAAGCTCTTGCCAATCGTCATAAAATTCTTGGGCTAATTGTTCAGCTACACTGCGAGCTAAAGACTTTTGTTCCTGTGAAAACATATAAATTTCGGTAGTGTGTATATTTTGATTTTTTTACATAATAATAGATTATTAGATTTCTTGGTTCTGTTGCAAAGAGCTATGAAGTATGCAAAATATCTGTGCATCTCGCGTAGTTTTAAGCAGCAATATAAAATAGTGATTCAACAAATTTTATTTGAGTTACACTATCTCTATGACCAAAACCATCAACTTGACCTTAGTTCATTAGCGATCGCATCTACTCCTCCTCTGTCAAAACCACCCTTATTGGAGTGCCATACTCGTTATAGTCAAAAGTATATTTACTGCTATTCATAACACGTGGCATAACTTCTTCCTTAAGTATAGGGTCAGCAAGCCAAGCATTCAATTCCTCTAATTCGGAAATAGGTTCTCTATCGGACGACTTGCACTTGCCCATAGAGAAAGCTCCCTTTGCCCAGTTTTTGATACTAGAAGACACATTAGCAGCATTATTTGACTCAATATCTATTTTATTAGGTTTTGATGTCTCAGGGTCGTTTTCAGTGGGATTAGGAGGATTAGTAATTTCTGAAGTGTTTTGGGTAGGTTCGGTTGGATTTGATTTAGGTTGATGGGGGAGATTTATTTGGCGATCGCATTTAAAACTTAAGCTCTTTTCTTCTCGTCCTGGTTGAGGAATATTAGCAACAAGACGCATATCAGCAGAGAAGTCTTCCGTTAAAGCTCTTTGATGAGTCAGTAATTTCTCTTGTTCATCGGGAGCGATCGCCACTCCATTATTCATCCTCATCGCAGCATTAGAGTATCTTTGGTGCTGTTCATCACGGTATTGCTCCCAGGAAATAGCAATATTAGCTGGATGCTTCCTAAAATGCCTAAGAACGTCTGCCTTTTTCTTGCTAATATCGCCCCCATAAGCCTTCTGCCAATCAGTCGCCAACCAAAGCACAAAATTAGAGTCAAGTTTACCATCTATCTTCCACTCCCCTTCTGGTATCCATGAGTTAAATGCTGTCCTAGATTTACTTGTGCGTTTTACAACTTCTGTTTTTGAGGTGATTTCAACATTATTTGATATGGCGCAGGTAGATTTATCTTCAAGATAATCTGTAGGTTCAGCTAAAGAATCTGTTGGCTGTTTTGTGCTATCAAAGTTAACTTGACTACCACAAATACTTGAATCTTCTAATTCAAAAATTTCTTCTTTTTCCGAAGGAGAAATATTATTAAATTTCATTAATTGTTGATTATCATTATTTATTAGTGTTTGATTTTCCTCATGTGGATGACCCAGATGTGGAAAATCAACATCTGGTAAAGATGGTTGTGTGGCAATAGTTTCAGTTACTTTACTCTTTGGTTGAATAGTAGAAGTTGTTTGAGAAGCTGTGTGGGGTGTATGTGAGTTGCTGACATCAGGATTATCGTCAAGTGCGGACACAGAAATCTTGGTATGTCCCTGGACGATAAAATTATTATTCTTGTCTTGGGGATAATTTAGTTGACAAGGAGCTTCATAAAGATTAACTGTGGCGGACTTGTGGGTTCGCGCATAAAGTGAAATTTCTCCCACGAATTTCCGTCATTTCAGGCTGCACTTTTCGCGCATAAAATGAAATCGACTTCTACCATTCGGATTCACCTCCATAATCATTTCGCACATAAAATGAAATTGTGTGCCACGATTATGATTCTATTTTCCTCATAATTCAAACAAATTTCTGCCAAAGAAAGCTAATTAACTATACTTACCAATCTAGATATATATGCAAAATGTTTTAGTTGTTCTAAAGAAGCTACTTTAGTCTTCTGATGACGAAAATCAAAACCGCATCGACAGCGAGTTACTTCAGCTCTAACCCAAGAAATCTTTTTTTGACAGGAAGCACATGAAGTAATCAACAAACATTGATGAACATCACAAATACCAGCCAAATTCCAATCCCATACTTGTCTACAATAAGGAGACTCTAATAAGCATAAAGGACAAAGAGTAATTGCAGTTTGATAAAAATCATATGGAACCGGATCCATAATCTTGGCCAACTGAAGAGAAACTAAAATCATTATTTTTAACTGTTCATCACTCAATTGAAGCAATTGGCTCAGACGAGAAGGTTGATTAGGTTGAGCGGAGAAATGAATAATTCGATTTAGCGGTAAACCTGCCAATTGTAAAATCCAGTTGGGGGAAGAATAATAGTTACTTTGAGCTAACCGAATCAGATAACCAGCTAAACTTTCATCTTCATAAGGGGGCGGAGTTCTTAAAAGTAATGGGGTAGACATTGCCTGATTTACCTAGTTTTTAGGACTTGAGAAGACTTTGATGAAAAAGACTTCGACTTAATCCGCTTTGATGTTGCGCCAACTTCACAATCAGAGTTGGTAGATAAAAATTCTTTCAACTCAAATTTATCACTGATAAAAGGATTGATTTTATCTGGTTTATCTGCACGAACGGATTTATCAAAAGCCTCTGCTAAAAGATTCAGACTAAGTCTCGGTTGATTTTGCTTGAGAGCTAAGTAACTCCCATACCTAATTAGCTTCATCACATAAGCGATAATTCCATCAGAAGCATAGTAAAGCCGAATGGCTATATCTTCTGAAGCTAAGTTTGATGGTTCAGCCAAAGGTAAGTTTGACTCTAATAGATGTAAAAAAGTACGAAACTCCGCTCCACTATCTTCTTGCCACACAAAAGGACGCAGATAATGGCGATGGGCAAAGCGGCGACTGAGTTGGGATTGAGATTTGAGTTTGAGAACCTGTTCTGATTCAGGTAAACCAATGAGAATAATTGGTAAATTTGTGTCTAAAATAAGAGTTTTTAGCCAATCTGAAACAGTTTTCAACACTCGCTCCGAATCACGGTCAATAAAGTGTTGAAATTCATCTAAAATGATTAATTCAACTCCACAATCTTGGAGTAAGCCAATTAAACGAATGGTTTGATTGCCTACGCTACCTTTATCATAAGCAGGGTCCCCTAATTGCCATAACATTTTGGTGACAACAGTTTTAACGGTTGCAGGTGCCGGAATTGTTACAGCGAGAATCGGTACAATTGTTCCTTCTCTGGTAACAAGTCTTGGATACTTTTGGGCATAAGTCTTGTAAATTGTAGTTTTACCGACTCCTGTTTGACCACTAAGAAACAGACATTCTGGTTCATCCTTACCAAACGAAAAATGATGACAATAGTCTATAGCCATCAAGGTTTCTTGAAAACGAGGATACATAACGTAGATGTTATTAATAACTTGTAGCTTTTCAGCTAAAGTCTTTTGTGCCAGTACTGTTTCGGTCATGTCCATCTTTACTTACCTCCTGTTGGTAAACCAATACTCACCCCCCAACCCGTCAAATCTGGCTTCCACTCATCAGGTGTAGAGACATGTTCCGACTCAGGAGATTGAGGAGCTGATTGCTCGGAATTAACCGATTTTGAGGATTTCTTGACGGTTGATTTATCTTTTGATTTCTTGCAAGAAGATTTTTCAGTCTCAATAACTTGTACTATTTCATCCTGTTTCGATACCTCAATGGTTTGTTTATGAGTATCTGACAAGTTAGACTCTTGATTGTAAGCATTACCCAAAGCTGAGATCCCCATAATTGAGGGGCTAGGTTGAAAGAAATTGGTTAACTGTCGGTCTGTTTCTGGGGTAGTAATCTGAGGTTGTTTCTTTGTGGAGGAAAATTCTGACCCTTTATTTTCCTCTAAGCCAATTCCCAACCATCTGGCCATTGATTTGCGAGTTGTTCCTCGATGTGATTGTTGCCATTCACGGTCAACAATTTCTTGAATTTCTTGTTTAGCTAAAGCTAGAGCGACAATATCTACTCTTTTAGCGGAACTAGCTGCCAAGTTTTTGATGACTCGATGTTGCCAAAGGGTTAAACCTAGAGTATATTCCTGATTTACCGAAGGTACCTCCATAAACTGATAAGTAGTCGGGTCAAGAACATAGATGGTTGATAAATCGGTTGGGTCATACTTAATGGTGGCTTTTTCTTTCGGTCCTTTACCGTCTTTTCTCCTGTTATCTTCTGGTTCGTAATGTGAGCGAAGTCGAGCTAATTCGGGACTGTTGTAATAAAGACCATTCAACTCCACTCCTTTTCGGGAAATAACCCGCTTTTCCATGGCTCCTACTAACACTCTTAAGTCTTGAAGGTTTTTTGGTAAGGTAGGAGGACAAACAACGCTTGCTTTTGACCAAACTTCAGCTCTCGGTGTTAATAATTGAGGATGAGAACTTTGATTATGAATATCGATAATGAAGATGTGAAGCATCTCTTGTAAGGCTTCTAGAGAAACTACCGCATTTTTTCTCGGGTTATAATTATACTCTTTGGTAAATTCCTGTAAAAAGTTCCCTGGTTGCCCTTTCAATAGTTGAGTATTGTAACTACCAAATGTCCTTTCTACACTACTTTTATACCAAGGCATATAAGGAGGCGTATATTGAATCGTTATCCCTAATTGTTGACAAGCATCTTGAAAATGTTTGCTATAGAACTCTTTCCCGTTATCCACCACCAGAACTTCCATTAGTCCATAAACATTCCACTCTTTTTTGACTGAAGGAAACTTTTCCAATACATAGTCTTTCGGCCGAATCGCGTGGAGAAGACACTGCATGACCGAAATAGAACTAAAAGGCTCAAAACTAAGATAATAACCAACTATCATACCTGAATATTTATCCACTGCACTAGTCAGAGAAGGTGTACCAATGGGCATTCTAGTTTCACTATCAACTACGAAAAAGGGTAGTAGTGTATGGTCAATTTCAACCCGTTCCCCTGGACGAGTTGGTCTTGGTCCTTCTTGAACTGGGTCATAGATTAAACTGGCAGTTCTTTGACCATAACGACTAATAGCTTTGTCAATGGGATCTAACTTTTCAATTTGGCGATAAACAGTTGAACGATGGGGAATTTTAAGAGGAATTTGTAGAGAGTGATTTTCTTAAGACATTTTCCTTCTGGATGCGACAAATAATGGCATCATAAACACTGGCAACACTGGGACGAGATTCATTCAAATACACCAATGACACCACTTCAGAAATCAATTGGTGTACGTAGGGCGTAATTTTAGGATTATAGTTTCCCCTTTCTCGATATCTGGGAATGAGTGAGCGAATGTCACCGCCACTGTGGTGATAATCTTTGAGCCAACGGTAAAGAGTAATGGGTGAGGGTGGATGCGAATCTTCAAGAAAGAGCGCAACGGAGCGAATAATTGGGTTCAGGCATTCAGGAGTATAATTTTCGGGGGTTTGGTCTAAAACTGCTTTGATGTACTTCTCTTTTCTCTGAGCTTTAGCTTTTAAAGACTCAGGAATTTGAGTTAAATCTGTTGATAGATAGGATTGAAGTGTTTTGTCTTCTACAGGATCTTTGAAGGTTAATTCATGGGCAAAAAATGATTTAACTAGCTGGTTTTCGGTTAACCAAGTTGTTTGGAGCGTGGATTCATTAAGCAGTTGAAATCTATTGTCTACCTTCTTTTTGATGACATATTTACAGTTGTTTAACCAGAAATGAACTCCTGTGGCGAATCGGACACTCGTCATTTTAATAATTCTCCACTAATATTCCTGGAAGATAAGCTAATCTGGTTTTGAGCAATTAGTTGATTCCTTAAATCAGTTTCCAAAAATCCCAGAAAAATTAATTTCAACAACATGGCTCTGGTAATTCCTTGGGGTTGTAAATGCTTTTCTGCATCTAATATAGGGATTGGAGACTGATTAGTAAAGTATTGATGACAAACAATTAGGTTTTGAAGCGTTAAAGGAATCTGTGCATATCGGTAGAGTAATTTCAGGTTACTGAGGAGAGGTTCTTTTTGAATCATTTTATCGGTGATAACGACAAATTCCCAGCCAAGGGATTGACCTAGATTGGTTATGGCTTCAAATAGCTGTAAATTTGTCTCCTGATTAAGCCTTTTTTCTGGCTTGATTTCGACAATTTGCTCTGTTGAGGGTCGTTGGACTAAAAAATCTGGGGTATATTGCCGGAGTTGATTATCAAGCGTATAGGATATTTTCAGTGGTTGGCTACGGTAGGAAACTACATCTGGGTCAATCTCTAGCAGATACATATAGTCTCTTTCATTGAGAGACTCATAGCAAATAAGGGATTGCATCTTGAAACTGAAGAATTTGCCAATATTCTTCTTTGAGCCTCTGTTGGTAATTTTACGTGCCTCTGTTGCCAACTTATTTCCCTTCCAAATGATTAAGATATACAGTCTGGCAAGAATAATAATTCTTTTCTGTCTCATGGCACACAATTTCATTTTATGTGCGAAATGATTATGGAGGTGAATCCGAATGGTAGAAGTCGATTTCATTTTATGCGCGAAAAGTGCAGCCTGAAATGACGGAAATTCGTGGGAGAAATTTCACTTTATGCGCGAACCCACACGCCACACCTAGAGCAATTGCAGAAGAATTAGGAGAAGAAGTAATTCATCAACAAGTTAACTGTCAAGATAATCCAATAGAGCAAAGTCATCGAGGAATAAAACAGAGATACTATCCGATGATGGGATGGGGAAATTTTGAATCAGCCCAACGATTTTGCCAATTATTTGAAGAAGTAAACAACTTCTTCAGACCTCAAATATTTATGGGAGAATTCGTGTCTTTATTTAATAGAAGAAAAATCTTTTTAGAGAGAGTTAATCTGTTAAAAGAAATTTTCAAAGCAGCTTAGGTAAAAATAGGAAGAAAGGGTTCTTTAGTCAATTTTTGTCAATTTTTGAGAACCCATTTCTGACACTTTCCCTGAAAGAAGAAGGAAAGCTTGATGAAAGTAATAAATTGAGGCGTGTCAAATACCTAAATAATAAGATTGAACAAGACCATCGAGCAGTAAAGAAAATAACGAATGCTGCACTAGGCTACAAATCGTTTTATACAGCTTGGCGAACCATAAGAGGAATTGAAATAATGCACGCGATTAACAAAGGTCAAGTTGATGGTGTTGGTAATAAAGACAGTGTAGCTCGAAAAGAATTTGTTGAATCACTATTTGATGTTGCTGTTTAAAAATACGCGAGATACATAGAAATATTGTATGCTTCATAACTCTTTGCAACAGAACCGACAAATCCCTATAGCTTAAAGGATAGCGAAGATACCAACGCACATTAAGTAAGATTATTTCTTTTTGGAAATGGCGCCATTTGAAGGGTTGTTTGGGATTCATCAATCAGGTTAAATAAAGCAGTCGCGCCCCTATATCTTAACATATTACGAGCACGACTTATATTTTTTGCAACAGAACCATCATTTTTCATGGTGAATTTTTCTCATCAATTATTACAAAAATGCCGTTATCACTATCATCAAGATTTGAGTATTCTTGATCTCAAAGCCTTTTATCGGGGCTTTAAATACGTGGATGAGATGATAAAAATGCTTCCTCAAAAACCAGAAGCAATTTTTATTTCTCGGCTGATAAATAGAGTGGTGAATATTGGAGCAATACATCCGCTTAATCTCATTTGAGTATAAATGAAATTAATAAAAAATGCAAAAAATTTTGTCAAATCAACCGAAAATTTTTGACAAATAGTACTTTTTATGATCCTTTTTTGGCGAAGGTATTGTTCTGTTGGTAGTTTCATAAATTTCAAGGAAATTCAATGAGGTTAAGCCTAAACAGACAAGGACACTTCTTTACATTTCTAGGTGAAAATTGCTTTTCGTAAGTCATCTGGCCAACGTTCACCATCAAAACCGTGTTGAGTAAACGCAGCTAAAACCCATCGCTCAATACCTATGCCAACACAAGAAGTCATAGCAATTTCTTTATCTGCCGTTCTAATATTAAACCGGTCACCAAAAAACTGACCATGCATATTAATCGACCCTGCCGCTATTTTTCGATCTTGGCCATTCTTGCCAGACCCAATGGTCAAGCAGACTTCATATTTAGACTCCATCGTCTGTTGCCAGAATGCTTTTGTAGCAGACACGGTAGCAAAAAATGGATCAGTTGCCACTTGAATTTGACACTCAAGATCAAACATCTTCACTAAGTCCGTAATAGCCGTCATTGCTTGAGAACGGGCATTGAAGATAAAATCTTCTGAACCAATAAAAACAAGTTCTCTGACATTAAACTCCCAAAGTCGTTCTAATCCTGTAAGATTACTAGATTCATTGCGAAATACTCGTCCAAGCCACGTTAGAGCTAAACCGTTCGTCTTTATCTCTTGATTTTGTAAGGTTCTGTAACAAGGTAAACAAGCAGCTGGGTTCAAGCAAAGATGAGGCCTTTGTAAAGAATTTTGGGATAATGTTGTCAAATCTCCACTAACACCCTCTTTTTGTCGGAAACTCTCAATAATATCTAAATCATTTACAAGGTGAGTTACCATCGTCACATTATTAGGGTGAGAGTCAAAATAACCACAACGAGCTAAAGTGGTGGCGGGAATAAAAGCAGGAAAACTGCGGTCAACTGCATGGAAACGTTCATGATAGATCTTTTCAAATCGTGCATCAATGATACGGGCTAACTTCAAGGCAGGACCTGCGAAACCCACCGCCCCAAGACCAATATCAAATAACCAACCTCGCTCCATCAGAGATTCAAAAACTCTATCAATTAGCAAACCAGTCTCAATACGATTTGTCAGAGAATAAATCTTTGTCTCTGACTGACGATGATTTTTAAGCATCATGTCTAAAAAACGATAGGTTTTATCCTTAATAATTTGTGGATCTATATCCTTAGCAATTTTAACTACTGCTTTAGTGCCATTTTTATTAATATTAAACTCTTGAATATGAGGAGAAACAAATGCTGATTCTTTTTTCAGCGTTGCTGCGAACTCTTCATCAACAAATTTCGGCAAATTGATCTCGAAATACATAATTTAACTCTTCAACTTGATTTTTAAAATTGGTAATAAATAAATGGGGATTCGCTGGAGGAAAAAAGCAAAGAAATTGCGAATAATATTCCGCTAAATACCATCCAACCATAATTAGGTTGCCAAGCTAACCATGTGGGCCAGTTAGTGTTTTCTGATGACAGTTTATCACAACTAACGGAACAAAAACGCATTATTTCTTGTGTGTTGGGCGCAATTAAGGCAATGGAGAACAAGATTCCTATCCAAGTAAATGCTCCTATATCTACTAAGGAAACATTTTCTACTAATATAAAACCTTGTAAGCCCATCATTGTCTTGAACATAATTATAGCAGACTCTACTGATGATGCTCGGAAAAATACTAGGCTAAAGAGAAATACTAAAAAAGTAAACCCCCATGCAAATACTAATGGTAGTTTCTTTTGAGAATTCTGAGTCCAAGCATGATTAACCGTTAATGCGACACCATGGATCATTCCAAAAATAACAAAAGTCCAACTAGGCCCATGCCATAAACCAGCAACGCTAAATGTAAGTAGTGTGGGAAATGCCACTGCCACAAGGAATTTTTGTTTCTGATTATATCTTCTCAAGATACTGAGACGCATGGCACTCAAAGCCACTGGTGTATAAATATAATTAGTAAAAAACCGAGTCATTGTCATATGCCAACGTTGCCAAAATTCAATAATACTGGTTGCTTTCAGTGGAGAATTAAAATTAAATGGAAGTTTAATTCCCAAGATAAATCCGAGGGCAAGTGCCATATCGGAATAACCTGAAAAATCAAAATATAATTGAAGCGTATATGAGACAGAACTAATCCATGCTTGAAGGGGATGAATAGATAAGCCATTAGCTACCGCATCAAAAGCATTGTTGGCATAAGGAGCAATACTATCAGCTAATACCAGTTTCTGAAAAAGGCCAAATGAAAAATAGCTTAGGCCAATAAGCAAACGCTCAATATTAAAACCAAGATCATTTTTATACTGAGGAAAAATTTCTTTTTGTAAAACAATAGGTCCAGCACTAATGTAAGGAAAAAAGCATGTAAACAGTAGATAATTGCGAAAATTTTGCTGTGTCGCTTGTCCATTAGAGACATCAATTAAATAACCAATTTGAATAAATGTATAAAAAGAGATACCTATGGGAAAAATAAGTTTAAGTAATTCTAGATTGTAGCCAAAAACAAAGTTTAAATTAAGTATGACAAAGTTGGCATATTTGAAATAAATTAAAATTCCTAAATTAGCTAAAATTCCGATCATCAGTAAAGTTTTTACATAACCCTGATTCCCACTTTCATTAGAGAAATGTATCAGGCGACCAATGACAAAATTTAATAGTGCTGATACTATCAAAAGAATCAGAAAATCCACTTGCAAAAAGCCGTAAAAGCTTAGAGATGCTATGACAAGCCAAGTGAATACTCCATTTCTGCCGAAGAAGCGATCCGATAGGTAAAAACCGATCAGGATTAATGGAAAAAATAAAAAAAGAAATTTAGTTGACTGAAATAACAAATTATTAACTCCTATTAATTAAAATGATTCAGAGGCTGTTTGAAAAGTTTAGAAGTGGATTAGATATTCTTCTTACCATAATATGAATCATACTGGCAAAAATCCTCATTTCACTTGTATTCGGCAAAAATTAATGATCTTTACATCTTTGCTATACATCAAGACTTTTCAAACAGGTTCTAAAACTCAAATGTGGTTCTGATTGAGGCAACCCAAATAGTATGATTATCATTATCATGGTTGGGATTTAAGACAACATAAGGTTCTGTCGCAAAAAATTTGAAAGAGTACAATCATCCTACATCAATCTAACTT
>NZ_JALKVM010000103.1:0-3095 GCF_057440575.1 Johannesbaptistia floridana | reverse complement strand
TGCAAAGTATGTAGTAATTAAGTATGTAGGGGCGCAAGGCTTGCGCCCTTACCAAAGTTTGCTTATAGCTATTCCCACGAAAGACAAAAACAAAAAGATATTATTTTTGGCGCACGCCCCTAATTAAGTAGAGTGCGAAGTTAAAATTAATGTTGGGTTATCTCCCTGCCCAACCTACTTATATCTTGGCATCACCATTTGAAAGAAATTTTATCTTTATCTAAAGAATGACAATTAAAACTTTTTTACCTGCCATTTCCATAATATTGGGAATTATTTTTTCTCAGCTATATGTTTACGTTTTTTTAATTAAATATATATTGATGTTGCTGTTGTTTTTAGCTTTTATTAATCTCAAAACAACTAGATTTTATCCCAATACCTTGGTGGTATTATTAACTAATATTTCTTTCGGGTTTATTGCTTACTTTTTAGGGATTATCTTTAATCAAGAATTGGCTTTTTTGTGTTTTATGACAGCAATTATGCCCACAGCTTTAGCTGCTCCCTCTATGATAGAATTATTAGAAGGTAATGTTGCTTATGTAACTATTTCTGTTTTACTCACTAATATATTTGTTGCCTTACTTATTCCGGTTTTTGTGGGCTTTATTATTCCCCTAGACCAAAAAATTGAGACTATAAATATTCTCTTATCTGTCTCAACTGTTTTAATTTTACCTTTGGTTTTCTCTTGGATAGTTAGGAAAACTAGTACTAAGTTACATAGATATCTGCAAAAACTAAATTTTTTAAAATTTTATCTCTGGAATATTATGTTAATCTTGGCTACTTCTAAAGCTGCTCATTTTCTTTTAGAAGAACAACAAGAAGATAGTCAAATTATTATTAAGATAGCTTTAGCTTCTCTAATTATCTGTATTTTTAACTTTACTATTGGTAAAGTGATTGGTGGACGACAATTTTTCCGAGAAGCTAGTCAATCTCTAGGCCAAAAAAATACTATGTTTATAGTTTGGCTATCTCTAGAGTTTTTTGAACCTACCACAGCTTTAGGACCCATGTTTTATCTAATTTACCACAACATATATAATAGTTATTTACTAATTCGTTTTAACCAGAAAAAGCAACTGTAATAGTCCACAAATCTATTAATAACAAGAAAAAGGTAAATAGTAACAAAATCAGATACATCCACGGTTGAGACAGAGGGCGAATATCAGTGGTATCAATGCCTGTTTTGGTCTCTACTTCCTTCACCATACGGGAAAACCCAGCTACACGCATGGGCAATAAATAGGCTTTTTCTTCCTGTTTGGGAATAAAATAGTAAACTAAGCCCCCTTGACCTGTGGTTCTTAGTTTTAAATCCTTGATATCTTCCCAAGCTAAACTCCAACCCTTGCGAAAAAAACTAGGCACCCAATTGGGATAGGTTACTTGAATTTTTTCTCCATCAAGTATTACCCTCTCACTCAAAGCAGCCCACAAAGCGATCGCCCCTAACACGATTCCTAGCCAGAGTAAGTTGGCAGAAATAGGCGCTTGAGTAAATTCACTTAAAAAAGGTAAAGGCAAGGTTAAGGCAAAATACAAACTAGTCAGGGTTAAACGAATCAGAGGAGATAGAGGATATGTTTTAGTTTCCATAATGAATTATATTGAAGAGAAATAGAGAAAGAGTATTTAGCTTAATGGTAGAATAAGAGATAATAGAAATTCAACTTAAAATAATTATGGCAAGGCGCACAAATTTTGATTCTTCTCAAATTATGTTACGTGCTGAAGATTTAATGGCTGCGGCCAGCAATCGTTATCGTATTACTGTACTAGTGGCTAATCGTGCTAAACGTCGTCGTCATGAAGAGATGGACACTATCGACGATCCCAATATGAAACCAGTAGTTCGCGCTGTCATCGAAATGTCAGACGAATTAACACAGCCAGAAATTATTGCTGATTAATTATCTAAAGTTTCGGCTATGGCTTGTTCTAGAGATGATTTATCTAAATTAGTAATTAGAAAAACTTCTTGAACACTTTTCCCTACTCTAGCTATTACTTTATAGCCACCGCGAATTGGTACAGAAACCCTTAATTTCAGATGAGGTGATTTACCTTTTGAGCGACTAATTACTCCAGGTGTAATAGTTTCCACACCTGGATAACTAGTTAATTTTTCCAGAATCGGAATTAAGCCATCTATGTGAGTGGAATGATTCCAAACTAGACGACCTGTTTTATTCTCTTTGTTCATTTTGCTCATTTGTTTACTTTGCTCATTGAATATTGTTTTTAATTATCCTTTTTCCAAGGGTGCCATAGTCAACCCCTCTCTTTTCAGTTGTTGATGGTAAAATTCCGCTTGTTCTAGGGGTCCTACCCAAACTATGGCTTGTCCTTCGTAATGGACTTGTTCTGTTAATTGCCAGGCGAGGTCACCCGTCATACCCGGAATATATTTTAGTAAACAATCAGCCACATGTTGAAAAGTATTAAAGTCATCGTTAAGCACGATTACTTTATAATTTGGGTACTTTTTTGGTTCAACCTGTTTAGTTTTTTCAATGGTAATTCCTGGAGAAGCAGTCATTGCAATTACTCTAAGTATTAGTTATATAAACCAATCTATACCGCTTCTAAAAATCTACTCAAATTTACTCAAACAGCAAAATAAGACAGAAAAAAGTCAGCGGTGTATCTTTTGCCATGTAAAGTGTTTTTACTCCTTGCCAATTACTCGGTACTCTGTATCACTGACACAGACTCAATAATTCGCTTAACCTTACATGCCCAGTTAGGGTACACTTCCATACGATAAAAGGTATTCCTATTTATGTATCCAAGTTCAGCTTTCAATAGTTTATTTAGTTTATAATACGCGCGCCATAGATGTGCCCTATCCCTCACAGATAAAGCAGTCTTGATGGTCTGCGGTAATCTTTCACTTAATCTCATCCCTCTTCTCCCAATAACTATAGCTGCGGCTACACCACTATTCAATCCGTACATTCTCATGTATTTAACCATCCCAATCAAAGAAGTGTATTGAGACGCTACTTTTTTTATTTCTACACCTCTATTAGCAGCAATAGCCGCTAAAATCTTAAAAAACGAGTTATATCCCCAACTAC
>NZ_JALKVM010000102.1:0-22417 GCF_057440575.1 Johannesbaptistia floridana | reverse complement strand
CTTAGTCAGACGTTGGGTCGTCCAAGCTGCGCGGCTTCAGCCCGCAGAAGTTGACTCGCTTCGTATTGCGGTAAAGGAATTCTTCCCCACCTACCATCATAGGTATCATAAGTCCAAAAAGCAGTAATAATAGCTAGTATGACAAATATACCATTTAACCCATGTAAAGTTCTTAGAATTAAAGGTTGGTAAGGACGAGAAACTTTCATCAGAGATAGCTAGAATTTAATTTTTTAATCTAATTATAGTAATGATCCAATAGATGTTGACAAAAATGATGAAAAGCCCCCCTTGGTAAGGGGGGGTGGGGGGATCATTAGTGATAAATGTTGTTAACACCACTGCGGTCACTGCTATATATTGAATTAATAGAAAAAAAGCGCCCCCTAGAGGCGCTTAAAAACGTTGTTGTTGTTAATATTCTTTCGGAGGAATCTTCTCTATTTAGGTTCAGAGAATTCAGCATCGATGACATCATCGCCATCGTTAGCTGTGCCATTAGTACTAGTACTACCATCACCATTACCATCTCCCCCATCACCTGCTTCTGCACCAGCTTGCTGGTAAATATTGCTACCAATGGTGTAGAGAGCTTGTTGTAATTCAGGAAGAAGAGTTTCGATTTTATCATCATCTTCTTTGGCGATCGCTTCTTTGAGGTCTTTGATTAAACCTTCTGCCTTAGTTTTATCCTCTGATGGTACTTTATCACCGAGTTCTTCGAGTTGTTTTTCTGCTTGATAGACGAGAGAATCTGCTTGATTTTTGCGATCAATTTTCTCACGACGCTCTTTATCTGCTGTCGCGTTAGCTTCGGCTTCTTTTACCATGCGATCTACTTCATCACTAGGTAGGGTGGAGGCGCCTGTAATACTGATTGACTGTTCTTTTCCTGTTCCTTTATCTTTTGCTGTTACATTTAAAATACCGTTAGCATCGATATCAAAAGTAACTTCAATTTGAGGTACACCACGAGGGGCGGCAGGAATACCATCTAAGCGGAAAGTCCCTAAACTCTTGTTATCATTCGCCATGGATCTTTCACCCTGTAGAACTTTAATTTCTACATTGGTTTGACCATCTGCTGCTGTAGAGAATACTTCTGATTTCTTAGTTGGAATAGTAGTGTTACGAGGAATAATTGGTGTCATTACCCCACCGTAGGTTTCTACACCCAGAGATAGAGGTGTTACGTCTAGAAGCAGAATATCTTTAACTTCTCCTGCTAGTACACCTGCTTGAATAGCTGCTCCTACTGCTACCACTTCATCAGGGTTCACACTTTGGTTAGGTTCTTTGTTGAGGACGCGCTTAACTAATTCTTTAATGGCAGGAATTCTGGTAGAACCACCCACTAATACCACTTCATCAATATCACTATTGCTAATTTTAGCGTCTTTGATGGCATTTTCTACTGGTAGACGACAGCGGTCAATTAAATCAGAGCAAATTTCTTCAAATTTGGCTCTAGTCAAAGTTTGATCTAGGTGTTTAGGTCCTTCTTGAGTGGCTGTGATAAAGGGTAGGTTAATATCTGCTTGAGTTACGCTAGATAGTTCTATTTTCGCTTTTTCTGCCGCTTCAGTTAGACGTTGTAAAGCCTGTTTATCTTTACGTAATTCTATTCCTTCTACTTTTTGGAATTCTTGGGCTAGATAATCTACTATTTTCTTATCGAAGTCATCACCACCTAGGTGAGTATCTCCAGAAGTTGCTAGTACTTCAAAGACTCCATCTCCTACTTCTAGAATGGAAACGTCAAAAGTACCGCCCCCTAAGTCAAATACTAAGATAGTCTCATTACTTTTTTTATCTAAACCGTAGGCTAAGGAAGCTGCTGTAGGTTCGTTGATAATTCTCAGTACTTCGACTCCAGCTATTTTACCTGCGTCTTTAGTGGCTTGACGTTGGGAGTCATTAAAATAAGCAGGAACTGTAATTACCGCTTGGGTAACTGTTTGGCCTAAGTGGGCACTAGCATCTTCTATAAGTTTGCGAAGTACTTGGGCTGATATTTCTTCTGGTGCAAACTGTTTACCTTTTCCTGGGCAATCTATCTTAACGTTGCTATTACCATCTTTTAAGACTTTGTATGATACTTCTGTTGTTTCGTTAGTTACTTCGTTGTATTTACGACCAATAAAGCGTTTTACAGAATAAAAAGTGTTTTCTGGGTTCATTACTGCTTGACGCTTGGCAATTTGGCCCACAAGTAAATCATCATTTTTAGCATAAGCTACCACCGAAGGAGTAGTGCGGAACCCCTCTGCATTAGCAATTACTGTGGGTTTACCACCTTCCATAACTGCTACGCAAGAGTTGGTTGTTCCTAAATCTATACCTACGACTTTTCCCATATTAATTGTTTCTCCAAGTTACTAATAACTATGTTTATGATCTCAATCGCAATTTTTTAACATTGCTTTTTATCTTCTATATCTATATAGTGAGGGTAGTCTGGATTGACTTGGTAGTGTAGTTTTCCGAACCTTTTAGGACGGTTGCCGATTTTTACCTATATTTTCCTAAATATTGGCAAAAATTAGGCTTCCTATCCTTACCATGGTTGCTCCCGCCTTAATTGCTTCTTGATAGTCTCCTGACATCCCCATAGATAGTTCTGACAAGTTTAGGTGGTCCCAATTTTCTTGATTAATCTGTGAAGCTAATTTTTTAGTTGATTCAAAGGCTTCTCTTTTTTCTAATTCTGATAACCCTAAGGGCAATATGGTCATTAATCCTTTGATTTGTAAATTTTTATACTGATTAATTATACTTAGATCTGCTATTAGTTCTTCAGGACTCCAACCATACTTGTTGGGATCCGGTAACATTTTAACTTGAAGAAAAACTTGAGGAGATACAGATAATTCTTCAGCCAATTTATTTAATTTTTCCGTTAGTTTAACGCTATCTATAGAATGAATCCACTTAAATGCTAAAAGTACTTGTTTTGCTTTTCGGCTTTGTAAATGACCGATAAAGTGCCAGGTAATATCTTTTAAATGTTTTAGTTTTTCTTGTTTTACTAAAGCGTCTTGCAGACGGTTTTCGCCAAAATCTCTGATGCCTGCATTGTAAGCTTCTTCTATTCCTCTAGCGTCTGTTTGTTTACTAATCGCCACTAAACGCACATTTCCAGGAATTTCACTCTGTATCTGTTTAATTCTAGTAGAAATTGAACTCATGAAAAGGTCTTTTTATATATTGCTTGCAGTTTTTCATATTCTTGCTGTTCTCCCCCTGCCGTGCGCAACTCTCTTAAACGTCTATCTACTAGTAAACGGGCTTGGGAACGAGTTACTGGCTCAAAGTTGATGGCTTGTGTATTAATTGTTACCAAAAAAAACAGACGTTGTGCATATAGAGTAGTAAATAACTCTCGATTTTCATTCAAGTTACATACTCGATAGAGTAAACCAAAGTTGGGATGATTGAGATAAATTTCATTCGGCATTGATAGTTTAAATATTCTTATTAATTATCATAACTTAATTTTTATTCTCAATTTTGAGATAAACTAAGATTGTTTGAATTTTTTATCCTAATGTGCAACTTAGAATAACATATTTTTACACATAATTAATAAACTTTTTTAAATACTAAATTAGTACTAATATACTAAAAGAGAGAAGAGAATGAAATTTAGAATATAGAATGTAGAATGGAGAATTATTTTTAAGTATTTATACTTAGTTTAGAGAGAGATAAATCCCCTTTATCCACCGAATAAATAAGTTTTTTCCTTAGCTAATGAAAGTACATAAGTTCTGGTGCAAGATTTGAGGTAGATATCCAGTGAAGATTGTGCGATCGCCTAAAGATAAAGATTAAAATTAAAATACTAAACAAAAGGAATGAAATCAAGATGAGCGTAGAGTTTAGAGAGTTACTTAAAAAAGTGGGTAGTGGTCAACATACTCACAAAGATTTAACCCAAGCAGAAGCAGCAAAAGCGATGGAGATGATGTTAACTCAATCAGCTACTCCTGCTCAAATTGGGGCTTTTTTAATTGCTCATCGGATCAAACGTCCTACAGGTATAGAATTAGCAGGTATGCTGGATACTTATCAACAGTTAGGACCAAAACTAGCAGCCTTAGCCGATACCAAACCCCCTGTGACTGTATTAGGTGTACCCTACGATGGGAGAACTCGTACTGCACCAATTACCCCAGTTACAGCCCTAATTTTAGCATCTGCTGGTATACCTACTTTAACCCATGGTGGCGAAACCATGCCCACTAAATATGGTTTACCTTTAATCAGTATTTGGCAAGGATTGGGTTTAGACTTTACTCAATTATCCCTAACTCAAGCTCACAATCTCCTAGAAGTAAATGATTTTACCTTCGTTTATACTAAAAAACATTTTGTCTCAGCCCAAGGGTTAGTATCATATCGCGAAGAAATTGGTAAACGTCCCCCCTTAGCTACTCTAGAACTAATTTGGTCTCCTTATCTAGGCAAACAAATGCAGGTTATTGGTTATGTGCATCCGCCTACAGAGAATATGATTAAGGAAGCTTTAGCCATTCATCAGCAAGATAACTATCTTTTGGTCAAAGGTTTAGAAGGTAGTTGTGATTTACGTCTCTCTCAAACTAATATTGTCGGAGTTAAACAACCTAATGCAGATTTTAGTTATTTAAAACTTTCCCCGAGAGAATATGATTTATATCAACCAGAGGTTTCTCTAAATTCTGAAACTGAACTAATTAACCAGTTAAAAACGGTTATTGCCGGAAAAAAAGGAGAATTACATTCAAGCGCTATTTGGAATGGTGGTTTTTATCTTTGGCGTTGTGGTGTTTCTCCAGATTTAGCTAGGGGAATTGATAAGGCTGATAATTTACTTACCAGTGGACAGGTGGCGAATAAATATCAACAAATATTTACTTCTTTAAACCTCAGTAGTCATAAGGGCAAGTTTTAGTCGCAGCAAAATCTACTCATTTACCTGAAAAAATTAACGATGATAAAAACTCCAAGCCAATCAGAAACCCTGTACCTGGTAATACCAGAGGCGATTAATCTCAAAGTCAGTCAACAACAGTTTGAGGCCCTTGCCAGAGTCAACCGTGATTTAAGATTAGAAAGCACTGCTGAAGGAGAATTAATAGTGAATCCCCCCACCGGAGGTGAATCAGGTAAACGAAATCTTAAAATTAGTACTCAATTAGGTAACTGGGTAGAGGAAAATGAAGCTCTAGGAGAAGCTTTTGACTCCTCTACTGGTTTTATCCTTCCTAATGGTGCTAATCGCTCCCCTGATGCCTCCTGGCTGCGTCGAGAACGTTGGGAATCCTTAACTACTGAACAACGTAGAGGTTTTATCCCCCTTTGCCCCGATTTTGTCATCGAATTGCGTTCCCCATCCGATAGCCTGTCTAAACTACAGAACAAAATGCAGGAATACATCGTCAATGGCACTCAACTAGGTTGGCTTATCGATCCGATGAATCATCAAGTGGAGATTTATCGTCCCCAAAAAAGAGTAGAAAGATTAGATAAACCCATTGAACTAAAAGGGGAAGATTTGCTCCCTGGATTTGTCTTAAATTTAAGCAGGATCTGGTATTAAGATATCAAAATAAAGCTCTTTTCCCCCCTTTTTCAAGGGGGGCTAGGGGGGATCTAAATATCCCGACTAGATCCCCCCAAACCCCCCTTATTAAGGGGGGCTTTTCATCATAACTGTAAACATCTATTTGCGAGCTTGCTATAAAAGAACTCTATTCAACAATAATGATTCCTGAAGGAGTTTGTAGGGTGTGTTAACGAAGTGTAACGCACCATAAGTTTATGAGACGACCGAATATCCTTTAGTTTAATAAAATAATGTATAGCAATATACATTTAATCAGCAAATTCAGTAATTTTACTTAAAATTTCTCCCCCTCTCCCTGCTCCCGTGCTCCGGTGCTCCCACCTTCTCCTCACCATTTTCTTTGTCAAGAACAAAACAGTTTGTAGGGTGTGTTAACGAAGTGTAACGCACCATAAGTTTATGAGACGACCGAATATCCTTTAGTTTAATAAAATAATGTATAGCAATATACATTTAATCAGCAAATTCAGTAATTTTACTTAAAATTTCTCCCCCTCTCCCTGCTCCCTGCTCCGGTGCTCCCACCTTCTCCTCACCATTTTCTTTGTCAAGAACAAAACAGCCCTGCCCTCTCCCCTGCTCCCCTGGTGGTTAAGTAATATATAAAGATTTCCCTAAAACCTAGGAGATATAGGCGTAATTTGGTAAAATCTCAGAACAGACAAAAACCTGTAGTAAATAAGTAGGGGTAAAAGTGGAGCTTCCAGGTGGCAAAAAGGAAAACCAACAACAAAAATAACAATGGTGCAAAACTAGGCTTTGAACAAAAGCTGTGGGAAGCTGCCGATAAACTAAGGGGACATTTAGATGCAGCCGAATATAAGCACGTAGTCTTAGGGTTAATCTTCCTTAAATATATATCTGATGCCTTTGAAGAGATGTATCAAATACTCAAAAAAGGAGAAGATGAAGGTGCAGACCCAGAAGATAAAACAGAATACACCGCAGAAAATATCTTTTGGGTACCACCAAATGCCAGATGGTCAAAATTACAAGGATTAGCCAAAAGTCCAGAAATAGGAAAACGGGTAGATGAAGCCATGGAGACCATCGAAAAAGAAAACCCCTCATTAAAAGGAGTTTTACCCAAAGAATACAGTAAACCATCTTTAGATAAGCGCCTACTAGGGGAATTAATAGACCTTATTAGTACAATTGGACTAGGTACAGCCGAAAGCAAATCACAGGATATCTTAGGCAGAGTTTACGAATACTTCTTAGGAGAGTTTGCCAGCGCCGAAGGTAAAAAAGGCGGACAATTTTATACTCCTCGGTGTGTAGTAGAGTTACTAGTACAAATGTTAGAACCTTTTAAGGGAAGAGTATATGACCCCTGCTGTGGCTCTGGTGGCATGTTTGTAATGTCAGAGTCCTTTGTTCTAGCCCATGGAGGGAGAATCGGGGATATATCCATATATGGGCAAGAATCCAACCCCACCACCTGGAAGCTGTGTAAAATGAATCTAGCCATTAGAGGCATTGAAGGCAATCTAGGCAAAACAAACGGAGATACTTTCCATAATAATCAACACAAAGACTTAAAAGCCGACTATATATTGGCTAATCCTCCTTTTAATATGAGCGATTGGGGAGGAGACCGTTTAACAGAAGATATCCGGTGGCGATATGGAGTACCCCCCAAAGGTAACGCTAACTATGCTTGGATACAACATATAATTCATCATTTAGCCCCTAATGGTTTAGCAGGTTTTGTCCTAGCCAATGGCGCCATGAGTTCTAATAATGTTGGTGAAGGAGATATACGCAAAGCCTTAATTGAAGCTGACTTAGTAGATTGTATGGTGGCTTTACCAGGACAATTATTTTACAATACACAAATACCCGCCTGTTTATGGTTTTTAACTAGGAATAAACGAAATGGGAGGTTTAGAAATAGACAAAAACAGACCCTATTTATTGATGCTAGAAAGTTAGGGGGAAATCAGTATTTGAGTTTAGTATACCAGAACTCTCGGGACAAACAAAAAACTTGTTCTCATTCCTGACACTTTCAAAATACGCTTAGACTGCTTTTACGCCTAAAAGCCAGACACTTTTGTAACAACAGATTAAGATAAGTAAATATACTTATCTTAATCTTAAATAAGATTACATCACCGTTCAATCACACTGACATTGAGTTAATCTTAAAGAAAGAGAATTATTTCTAAAAAATAAATTGGAGGTAATTGCGATGAAAATTTCCTTAAAGACTCTTTCTCTCTTGACCATTGTAATTTCAAGTTTAATTTTCGAAATTGAGCCATCAAAAGCGGGCTGGGGGTTGAGTGATCTAGATCCCACCAACAGGAATGGAGGCATGCGCAGAACATTCCGTGATATAGATCCTACTACACCACCAGGTAATATGGACTCACATACAGGCCCTATGAATACCAATTCACAATATGTATATTTGACTTTAGTACCAAAAAATGAACAGACAAGCTGTGAAATTGGTTGGGATACAAACAATCTAAGAACACTACCTTCACACACCAGAATAAAATTAAGAAGAGGTACTGACATCAGATGTCATACGTCGATAGATGATAGATCGAGTACTTTACTTACTTACTTTAGGGCTGATAGCAGCGGACCATATTATTTATCGTTAGAAAGAGTTAGTTGTAATAGTTGCACATCGCGTGATTGGCGCTATGCTACTGTAGTAGTTTTTCCTGATGGACAACATTACTACACTCAGTATCATTGAAAACGATTCAATTGTAAGAGTTTTTGTCCGTTTTGTCTGTACTTAACCACCACAAGTAACTTTTCGCAAAGGTGCGAGAGTCTGAGTCTACCTTCTTCTGCCCAACGGGATAAAGTTTTAGGATGATCACCAAACTTTTCAAAGTAGAGGACACGGGTGCTGAGGTGTCGGCCTAAATATAAGGTTCGTGCAATATCGACCAATGAGCTAAAAAAGGCTCAGAAAAATAACCCGAAAACCCTATTCTTTCGTTTAACTATCATATACAACAAATTGAAATTGAATCAAAAAAGCAAAAGGTTAAAACGATTAATGGATAAAGCTTTCAGGCTTTGGCTGCCCCTGGTTGCACGAACCTTCTATTTTGGCCATCTCCACCAATAAGTCAACAATCTTTAACACGTCTTGTTTTGCCCTATTAGTCTTGTTTAGTAGTGGTGGTAAAAACTAACTCTTTATTGATATTGGCGATCGCTAGTTCTATGATTTCTGGGGCATCAAGTCCGGTGGTTTCTGTATCTAGAATCAGATAGTTATCTGGATTATTGAAGATATTGTTTACAGTTTGTTGATGACGGGTTTTCATATAGCAATTCTCATACTGGTGAGAAGGGTTATCGTGTTGAGGCACCGAGGCAGGTATTTTATGTACCTCATGAGTCTTTTGAAACGCTATGTCATATTTAAAGATTAATCTTCATGGAGTGTTTACCGACTTTTTGCGGAGTAGTTTCTTCTTGACAACAACTTGATGGTGAGTTATCCTTATTGTATACATATTAAAGGTGACTTAATTCGATTGTAGGTTGTCTTGATTGTATAGAACAGTACGTAAAGTGATTTAACAAGACGCGCTCTTGTTGAACACTGTGATTACCCGGCGAATAAAATTCCCGGTTGACGGTCACACCATCTTACTGGATGCCACTTTCTAATTTTGCATCCTAGTAAGGAACTATTGAATTACTACCCCATATTTTCTACGAATCTCAAAGGCTTTGAGCTGGTTAGTAGTGTTGTATTTGCGGACATAGGCTACTAAGTCAGCCAGTTGAAGCAATCTAGAAGCTGCCGAGTCTAGTTTTACTACTGAAGTCACACCTCTAAATGTTCCACCTTCTTTTTGAGCATTAGAAACTACTCGGTCAAATTCTGTATTTTGACATAAAGCGCTATCGTCAATTAAAACCTGGATATTATTAACCTGTTTACTTTTTAAAACTTCATTACCAAAAATCTTTATACCTGCTTTAACAGTTTCTATAAGTCCCTGTGCATATAAAATAGAGGGATTTTGTTGTTTACCTGTTACTTTTTTATTAAGAAGTACTAGATGGTCTTGTGGCGCATAGTAATAAAACCTCTCCATAAGTGTTTTTATATACTCATCCTTTAAGTCTGTGGAGTGTATTTCGTTGGCGCTAGGTTCTAGGCGATCGCTTAAACACTTATCAATTGCTCCTGCTTTATGAGCATAGCAGATTACTGCCCCAAAAAATAAATCATCTTTTCCTGCTGTACCATGTTCATCGATAAAACAAAGAATTTTCTTATTTAGTCTTGTAGTCATTAAAAAATAGGTTCAAGCGAGCGATCTCGCTGCCTTCAAAATAAACTAATCTATTATTACAATATTTGCTCTTTGCATCAATTCCTTGTTTTTCGTAAATTCTTTGGAAGGTTGCCAAAGCATTTTACCTTTGTTCTGGTGCGAGCTTTTCTAAGTTTACCAAGGTGGGCTTTATAAACTTAACTAACGGCTAAGCTCTTCTCGCTACACTCTCAAGAGAAAGTAAAGTTTTGTAAAGCTTTTGGCTGAGATATGTTGAGAAATATTGAAAGTTTGCCGGGATTAGACTCTAGTCATGGGGATAAAATGTTATCTTGATTCTAATTGAGTAAATTAAACATGATTTGACAAATAGGAGGAAACAATGAATCAAGAATTGGCAGCAAATGACCCTACCTTAATGGGACAAGAAATCAGTGAATATGTCGCTGAGTTACAAGTACACATGACCCTACACGCTCGTAACTTAGTTCCTCCTCTCCAACCAAAACCTACTCTTCCAGAAAATACATTAAAACAAAATACAGTAAAACAAAATAACGATAGTCGCCAACAATTAATTAGAGAAACTCAAGCACAATTAGAAAAACTAATTTCTCGTCAAAGATTAGATTGAACTTTTTTGGTCTAGACAATACCTTCAAGTCATAGTACAAGCATCGAATCTAAAAACACATTAAAAAAAGTCAAACAAGAATTTGCTGTCAGTGTTTAATTGTACAAAATTCAGAAATATCTCTGAATTTGTCTAAGTTTTTCAAAATGCTTACAGGGCGGTAAAAAAAATTACTTGACATATCATCATCATTTTTGAACATACCCTTTTTTAAAATATGGAACAATCTCAAAAATCAACAGTAATCATTACAGGCGCCTCTTCTGGTGTCGGTTTATACGCAGCTAAAGCCTTAGCAGCAACAGGTAAATGGCATGTAATTATGGCCTGTCGTAATTTTCTCAAGACAGAAATGGCCGCTAAATCTGTAGGGATATCACCAGAACACTATACAATTATTCATCTGGATTTAGCATCTTTTGATAGTGTCAAACAATTTGTTAATCACTTCCGCGCCACAGGTAGAACTCTTGATGCAGTAATTTGTAATGCAGCTATATACATGCCGCTGCTTAAAGAACCTTTGCGTAACTTTAACGGTTATGAACTAAGTGTAGCCACAAATCACCTAGGACATTTTCTGCTGTGTAATCTACTCTTAGAAGATTTGAAAAAATCACCAAATCCTCATCCGAGAATGGTAGTATTAGGCACAGTAACCCACAATCCCAATGAATTGGGAGGAAAAGTTCCCCCACGTCCAGATTTAGGAGACCTCCAAGGAATGGAATTAGGTTTTACTGAACCACAGTCGATGATTGATGGCAAAAAGTTTGAACCAGTAAAAGCCTATAAAGATAGTAAAGTATGTAATATACTAATGATGAGAGAGTTACACAAACGCTATCACGAGGAAACAGGAATTATTTTTAGTTCCCTATATCCAGGTTGTGTAGCCACAACAGCCTTATTCCGGGATCACTATCGTCTGTTCCAGTTTTTATTCCCAATCTTCCAAAAATATGTGACCAAAGGTTTTGTATCAGAAGAGTTAGCAGGAGAGAGGGTAGCAGAAGTAGTAAGTGAGAGTAAATACGAGAAATCAGGGGTTTACTGGAGTTGGGGAAATCGTCAGAAAAAAGATCGCGAAGCCTACATCCAAGAAGTTTCTGATGAGGCGAGTGATGATGCCAAAGCAGAAAAATTATGGGATTTGAGCGCGAAACTTGTAGGAATAGAAGCAAGTGTCAAATACCCGGCAAGTGTATCATCAAATTAACCTTTGGTTGAGTAAAAGACCATAAAATCGGGAGATCCTAACTGGTTAGCGAATCACCTGTATATCCACAGAAAGATTGAGGGTTGTCTTTGGGCGATCGCGTGTTGAGGAGCGAGCGCCTAAAGACAACCCTATCTACTCAGATCTTGCATCTTTGCCAAAAGTTGCTGGTGTAGGGGTAATGTAGAATGCGCGAATTAAGAATGTAGAATGATTTTTTAAGTATAAATACTTAATTTTTAGTTATGAAAATCTATTGAGCCATCAAATAAATAAATTTTGACCAGATAGAATAGTACTTTTGTTCTATTTGAATAAGTGAGTTTAATTAAAAAATCAATTTTGAATAAGGATTAGTTAATACAATAGTACTGGTGCAAGATCTAAGTCTACCTCATTACCGCCTGGTTCATCCTGTAAATAAGCTAACAACGCTGAAGCATAAAAACTATTGTCATAATTATACGAAAGAGGATTGATCCCAACGCCGCTCAAAGCAGTACAAAAAATGGGAAAAATTAGGAAAATCTTTAGATAAAATAAATAGATAGCGGGTTGGCCCTGATTGTCTATATAGTAGAACAAAGTCTCAAATTGTTAAACCAGCAATAATTAGAAGTCTGTTTTAAACATCAAGAGAAGAATAATGTAATATTTTCAGATTCAAGAATAACTATCAGAAAAAACCAAATGAAAATTGGCAAAATAGATAGTTGGGTAACAGAAAAACCTAAGCAGAATAGTATAACTTAATTGTTCAGGCTTTCAAAGGAAAACCAGAGGAGAAAATTAACTAGTGACTCAAAATAAAGATTACCAACCAAATATTAGGGTAGAAGACGATCGCACAGGCATGAGTTTAGAAACACTCAGTCGTGCCTTTGCCGATAATCTATTTTATATCCAAGGAACTGATAAAAGCGTAGCCACAGCTTACGATTACTACATGGCTTTATCTTATACAGTCAGAGATAGATTATTACATCGTTTTATCCGTAGTGTTCGTACCTATCAACAAGAAAATGTTAAAGTAGTCTGCTACCTATCAGCAGAATTTTTGATGGGGAGACACTTAGGTAATAACCTAGTCAATCTGGGCTTATATGACAAAATGAAGGAAGTTGTAGATAAATCACAACTAAGCTTCGAGTTAGAAGACTTACTAGAACAAGAACCAGATCCCGGCCTAGGGAATGGCGGTTTAGGACGTTTAGCCGCCTGTTTTCTCGATTCATTAGCCACTCTAGAATATCCAGCCATTGGCTATGGGATTCGCTATGAATTTGGAATCTTTTACCAAATGATCAAAGATGGTTGGCAAGTAGAAATACCCGATAACTGGCTAAGATCCGGCAACCCGTGGGAAATTGCTCGACCTGACGAAAGCGTAGAAATCAAACTCGGAGGCCATACCGAAGTTTATCACGACAAACAAGGCAAACAAAAAGTTGCTTGGATTCCTAACCGTCTAGTGGTAGCTGTACCCCATGATACTCCTGTACCAGGATATAAAACTAATACAGTTAACCCTCTACGTCTGTGGAAAGCAGAAGCATCAGAAGCCTTTAACTTCCAAGCTTTTAGCGCTGGATACTATGACCAAGCAGTTGCGGAAAAAATTAACGCTGAAACCATCTCAAAAGTACTCTATCCTAATGATAATACTCCAGCAGGAAGAGAACTACGTCTAGCCCAGCAATACTTCTTCGTTTCCGCCTCTCTCCAAGACTTAATTCGCACCCATTTGCGGAAAAATCCCAATCTCGATAACTTTAGTGACCGATTCGCCGTTCAACTCAATGACACTCATCCGGCTGTATCAATTGCAGAAATGATGCGACTACTCATTGATGAACACGGTTATGAATGGGGGAAAGCTTGGTCAATTACTCAAAAAACCTTTGCTTATACTAATCATACTCTGATGCCAGAAGCATTAGAACGGTGGTCAGTAGATTTATTTAGTAAGTTGTTACCAAGACACTTAGAGATTATTTATCACATCAATCACCTATTCCTAGAAGATGTACGCGCCTGGTTCCCTGATGAACCAGAATTAGTTGCCGGACTTTCTTTGATAGAAGAAACTGGTGAGAAAAAAGTACGTATGGCCAATTTAGCCTGTGTAGGTAGTAGCTGCATCAACGGGGTAGCAGCATTGCACACAGAATTACTCAAAAAAGACACTCTGCGGGATTTCGCGAAACTGTGGCCAGAGAAATTCTATAACAAAACCAATGGTGTGACTCCTCGCCGCTGGATTCTTCTCTCTAATCCAGAATTATCTGAACTGTTTACAGAAAAAGTCGGTGAAGGTTGGTCAAAAGACTTAGACCAGTTACGGGGTATTGAAAAATATGCAGAGGATGCAGAATTCCGCAAACGCTGGCGGGAAATTAAACTAGATAACAAACGTTCTCTAGCCAGACAAATACTCAAATATACAGATATTGAGGTTAATCTCAATTCTATGTTTGATGTCCAAGTCAAACGGATTCACGAATATAAACGCCAACATTTAGCGGTATTGAACATTATCACTCTCTATAACCGCATTAAAGCTAATCCCAATTTAGAGATTGTGCCTCGTACCTTTATCTTTAGCGGTAAAGCGGCGCCAGGTTACTTTATGGCTAAATTAATCATCAAATTGATTAATTCTGTAGCAGAAGTAGTCAATAAAGATCCTGATGTCAAAGGACGTTTGAAGGTAGTTTTCTTACCTAACTTTAATGTTTCCATCGCTGAACGAATCTACCCTGCTGCCGAACTGTCAGAACAGATTTCTACCGCAGGTAAAGAAGCCTCTGGGACTGGAAATATGAAATTTGCCATGAATGGTTCTCTAACTATTGGTACCCTCGATGGCGCTAATATTGAAATCCGTGAGGAAGTAGGTGCAGAAAACTTCTTTTTATTCGGATTGACAGCAGAAGAAGTGTATAAAATGAAGGGCGAAGGTTATGATCCGGGTAAATATTATCGTGAAAACTCGGAACTCAAGGAAGTGATAGACCGCCTCTCGGCAGGAGATTTCTCTAAGGGAGATCGCAATCTATTTGAGCCGATTATCTCATCTTTACTTCATCAAGACCAATGGATGCTGTTAGCTGACTACCAAGCTTATGTGGATTGTCAAGACCGAGTTAGTACAGCTTATTTAGATCAGGAACAATGGACTAAAATGTCTATTATTAACAGTGCCCGCATGGGTAAATTCTCTTCAGATCGCACTATTCACGAATATGCAAAAGAGATTTGGAAGGTTAAACCAACTAAAATCACTCTACCTGAATATGACCAAAATAACGCTGGCCTCAGCTAGTTTTTAATGGTATTAATAGCAGTCCAGTTTTATTTAAGCTGGACTGTTTTTTTGCTTTTGATTTTTGACTCTAAAAATTTTGATCATGAATGTTCCTCAATTTGTTTTAGCTTCAGCTTCTGTTGCCCGTCGTAAATTACTATTAACCGCAGGCATTGAACCCATTATCTATAAGAGTAATTTTGATGAATCTCAAGTACAAATTTCTCATCCTATTAAATTAGTAGAAACTCTCGCTTTGAGTAAAGCACAAGTGGTGGCCAAGCAATTCAAGAATGCTTTAATTTTAGGATGTGATTCTGTTTTATTTCTCGATGGACAAATTTATGGCAAACCCAAAGATGTTCCAGAAGCGATCGCCCGTTGGCAAAAAATGCGGGGTAACCAGGGTACTCTCTACACTGGTCATGCTTTAATAGATTTAACTCAAAATCGCGAGTTAATTGATTGTGGTGTTACTCAAGTCTATTTTGCTGATGTCAACTATCGCACTATTGAAGCTTATGTTAATTCTGGAGAACCACTTAATTGTGCTGGTTCTTTTGCCTTAGAGGGAAAAGGTGGTTTACTCGTAGACAGAATTGAAGGATGTCATAGTAACATTATTGGTTTAAGTTTACCTTTGTTAAGACAGATGCTTTCTCAACTCGGTTATGAAATTAGTAGTTTTTGGAGAATAACTTAAACTACTCAGCAATCAGAGATTAATTTCCGGGCAATTAGGCAATTTTGCTGGGAATCTAAACCTTGATAATCTAATTCATCGGAGAGTTTATAGATAAAGTATAGTCCCCGTCCTTCTTCTTTTTCTAGTGAATGTCTAGTTTTTTTCTCGTTTTCTAGATATTTGTTTAAATCAAAAGGTTTCCCCCAATCCAATGTCATAATCTCTATATAGTGATGATAAAGATTGATTTTTATTTCTATCGGGGTTGTGACAGGTAACTCTTTATGGGCATGGCGAACTACATTAGTGAAAGCTTCTACAGCTATTACCTGACATTGCCAGTAAATTTTTGCCGGAATTAGAGACTGTATGGTATTCTCTAGCCACTGGAGAACATTACTGGTTTGAGTTAATTCAGTAGTTAATAGAAGCTGCCACTGTTTGATTACAGGCTCTTTCCCTTTATATATAATTTTTTTTTGTCTAGTATGCGCCACTATTCTTATTAAATAAAATGATCACTGTTTGTAAAATCAACTGGAAGTCATACTTAAGACTCCAGTTACGTTGGTAATTCAAGTCTAACTCGATTACTTCTTCAAAAGTGCGTATTTTTGAACGTCCTTTTACCTGCCATTCTCCTGTCATCCCTGGTTTCACATTCAGTCTTTGCCATTCTGGAACTTCATATAACTCTACTTCATCAGGAGTTGGTGGTCTAGTTCCTACTAAACTCATTTCTCCTTTGAGGACATTCCAAAATTGGGGTACTTCATCTAGGCTTGTTTTCCGAAGAAATTTCCCTACTTTAGTTATACGTGGATCATCCTCGTTTTTATACATTTTAGCACTGTTAAGTACATTGATACCTAGTAGCTGAGATTTTTGTTGTTCTGCATCGCTAACCATTGAGCGAAATTTCCAGATCCGAAATTTTTTTCCTAACCAGCCACAGCGAATCTGACTGAAAAAAATTGGACCTGGACTAGTGGCTTTAATAGCGATCGCGATTGGTATAAAAATTATTCCTGTTATTAACAATCCTATTATGCTTCCTATTATATCAATTCCTCGTTTAATCCATGAGCGCACCGATGGATGAGTTTCTGGTAATTGTTGATTTTTATTTAATTCCTCTATTTCTTGTTTATTTTTTATGGTTAAAATTTGATCTAAGCCACTAATTGACAGAATTCCTAGCACCGAAGAATTAACATTAGTCATAGTAAGATTAATATCTTTCATTTTTGTGGTTTTAAGTATATGTACCAAGGCACCAATCCCACTACTATCTATAAAGGTAGTTTCTTGACAATCTAGAATAATTGTGTCACTTTCAGTAGATTCTAAGATTTCATCACAAGTTTTTTTAAAATCTATTGCTTCTACTACAGTTAAACGTATTGGTAACTCGATGATATTGTTTGTGTTAGAGTAATTCACTTGTATCTCTAGTGGATTTATATGGCTATTCATGATCTTATGAGCTTTTTATAATTTATTCTGGACTAACATTTAGATTAACTCATTTTTTTCTATACGTAGGAGTAAATATACTCCTTTTTTGGCAATTACCCTTTCAGAAGTTATGGCAATTTCATATTCTTCTAAGCGTTTTTGCCGCGCAATCATTAATACTGTATCATTATTATTAGATTCTTTCAAAGATGCTTTTATGTAATTTTCAAACTTACTTTCTACTCGAAAGAAGTTAATATGAGTTTTAGAGTAAAAAACCAAACTAGGCTTTTCAAAGCCAATCATTACCATCTCTTCTTGAGGCTGTTTAATTTCCCTTGCCATTATTGCTAATTCTCTTAGGGGTAACTGACGTACTTGGTCTATCAAGAAAATTGCTGGTGTCATCACAAATAAGAAACACAGTAAAAAACCACCTAAGTTAACCCAAATAATCCAACGCCAATATTTTTGTTTCCAGACAACAATAGCGATGACTAAGGCAGTTATTCCCCAAATAATTGCTCCTCTGACTGGTAAACCGGAGTTGGCTATCTTCCCAGGCAAATCCACTACGGCGGGATCTTCTCCAATTACCTGAGGACTATAAAAAAAGAATACCGCTAAAACCACCAAAAACAAAATATTAACTAAAATACTAATTAATAAAAACTTATTTGGTTTTATTTCTTGCCAATACAGTGTTACTAAAATAGCCGCTGCGGGAATCAAGGGCAAAATGTAACTAGGTAATTTAGTCACAGCAATACTAAAAAACAAAAAGATTGTCACTAACCAAAAAAAGGCAAAAATTCCTAAATGTTCTTTTCTTGGTTGTCTCCTCCAAAAGTGACGACGCCAAAATTGAGTTTTACCTATTGCTTGGGGTAAATAGAGAGACCAGGGGATAAATAGTACCAAAAGAATCAGAAAATAAAAATACCAGGGAGCTGAGTGCTTATTAACTACGCTTGTAAATCTTTCGAGATTGTGATAACCAAAAAAGCTGTCAATGTATTCTTGGCCATTGCGTATAGTAACTAAAATATACCAAGGGATACTCAAGGCTAGGAAAATTACCCCACCCCAAACTATACCCATTTGTTGAATAACGGTTTTAAACTCTCCCAGGTAAATCAAAAAAGCCAGAATAATTAATCCCGGTAAAACTACTCCCACGGGACCTTTAGTTAAAACTGCTAATGCTAGTAAGATATAAAAGGCTAAATACCAAGGTGAGGGGAACTGCCAGAGGTTTTGTGGTCGTTTTTCTTGAGTATAGCCCCAAAAAAAGCAAAATAAGGCGCAACCCATACAACCACTCAATAGCATATCTGATACACCTGTACGGGCCCAAATCAGGGTTTGTAGGTTAAAACTAACGATAAAAGGGAGAATCCAAGGTCGCTTTTGACGAAAATGAGATACAGTAAAAAAGCTAAAAAAAGTTAAGGCTATAGCCCCCACTGCTGAGGGTAATCTTACTGCCCATTCATTTACCCCAATTAGTTTATAGGCGATCGCCATCCCCCAATATACTAGGGGTGGTTTATCAAATCTTGTAACCTCATTATAATAAGGTGTTATCCAATCCCCGGTAACTGTCATAATGCGTGCCGCTTCTGCAAACAGAGGTTCAGTTTCATCAATTAAACCAGTATTGCCTAGGTTAAAAATAAAAGCAATAAAAACAACAACGCTACACCAAAAGATTGAAGTTATCAAAGCAAACTGCCGAGATTTACTCATCTAAAATTTCTATGACCCCACTATATCCATTTATGCGTACCCGCTGACCATCTTTGAGTAAGGAGGTAGCATTTTGCACATCCATGATAGCGGGTATACCATATTCTCTAGCAATAATAGCACCATGGGATAAACGTCCTCCCACCTCAGAGATAATTCCTCCCGCGCGGACTAAAAAAGGACTCCAGCCGGAGTCTGTATAAGGAACTACCAAAATTTCCTCACTATTAATTTCTTGTTGATTGCTAAAGTTTTCAATGATTTTAATAAATCCGGTTTTTTCTCCCACACTAGCGCCAATTCCGGTAAGTTTTCCCTGAGTATTTATAGCATTATCAGGGGTATTAGTTATTTCTGGGTTATCCCCATATACAACATAGGGGGGATTAGTGATAGTTTTGAAGGTTTGCCAATCTGATTGACGTTTTTCAATGATTGGGGAGAGACTTTCAGTCATTTCCCCAGCCACAATTTGCTTAATTTCAAGATACTTTAACCAAAAGATATCTGTTGGAGAGGCAAGTAAACCTGATGTTTGCCAAACTGTAGCTAAATCAAGAAAACTCCAACGTAAATAAGCTAAAAGCTGTGAATAAACGGTAGTAACTTCACCTTTGAGAGTGAGTCTTTTTTGCACTATTTTCGTGGTGAAATTTTGCTGAGTGTTATTGCTTGATTTCTCCGGTAAAGGATTGTTAAACAAAGAAAAGAAAATATCTTTTACCATTTCCCGATTATCTCCCCAGCGGGGTATAGCAATATTAGTAGCCGCCTCACTCAGATATTGAAAAGATAGTAATAACTCTTCAAATTCCTCTAGGATTTCTTTTCCTGTATCTGTTTGTTGCAGTTGTTGCCATAATTCTTGTTTACTGGTTTGGGGTGGTAGCAATTTAGCTGTTTTTGCCGCTAATTTTGAGAGGGATACCATGGAGGCGACTTCTGGAGTTACAGTATTATCTAGATGACTATCATCAACCTTGAGAATGGCTTTACGTATTGCTAAACTCAAAGGCGCGAGAATACTATAGTAGGTTGCTGTTTGCAAAAGTTGTAGAATGGTCTCAATTCTAGTAATGATTGCTTGAGGCGATCGCTCAAGATTATTTTCAGCTAAGGTGGTAAGATTTGCTTGTAAAATCTCTTGATTGTCTTTTTCCCAATCTTTAAGCAAATTTATCTCTCTTTTCAGTAGGCGCCACAAACCAGGAATATTACTCAAGGTAGAGAGTAGAGGTGGTTTACTCATTTTTGCGCCTCTGGTGAGAAATTCCAAACTTTCTGGTGGTAAACCCATACGGAGGAAAATATCCCCTAACAGGGTAGCATTAAAATAGGCGAATCCCTGGTGTAAGGTAGCTGTGGCGGTAAAGTCTAAACCAGTAGCGCGATTTCCCAATACTATAGTAAAAATCTCTCCCCACACTCCACAAGTCAAAGGCCGATTTATTGACCAAGTTAAAGGCTTAATTAACCCGGGAATAACTTCTGCGGCTATTTTTCTAGTCCACAGAGGTTGTAGATTGGTAATTGGTCGCGTTTGCAGTAACCACAATTTTTGACCATCGTATGTCCATTCAATATCTTGGGGTATACCATGGAATTTGCCTTCGATTTCTCTAGCTATTGCTGCTACTGTTTCGATTACTGTTTCTCTTGCTTGTGGAGTAACTCGATAGGATTTTGGAGTTATTTTTCCCGATACAACTTGATTAGCATTCCCCTCTACTGCTTCTATTAAGACTTCTGGGGCGCTTGGTGTCAAGGGGTCCCGACTAAAGGCTACTCCAGATAGTTGTCCGGTGATTTGTTTTTGCACAATTACCGCCATTTTACCCTCTACTTGTTGTCTATCTTGGCGATACTTTTTAGCGCCAGGGTTATTATAGGCTTGACGACAATCTTGAATTGCTTGTATCAGGGCTTCGGCACTGGTAACATTGAGTATAGTAGTGTATTGTCCGGCAGCAGAACTTAGTTCTGAATCTTCTCCTATAGCCGAAGAACGAACCACCACCGGATATTCAATTAATGGTGGTAGATATTCTTGGACATCGGTTAGTTCTGTTTCTGGTGGTATAATCCATCCTTTGGGTACAGAATAACCCCAATTGTGTAATTTAGTCAGATTTGCCGCTTTTCCCCCTACTTGGTTAGGGTTGTTTGGTTTAGTTAGAGGGATTATTGGAGATTTACCACGTAGGAAGCGAAACATAGTTAAGGATGATTGGTTATTTGGTTTTATAGCTAAGTCATCGGGTATGATTTGATATATTCCTGCTAGGACACAGGATAATCCTATAGTAGCTATAACTATACCTGGTTGCTGCCAGTGACGTATAGCAATGACTATGGATATAATTACTAAGGCTAAATATTTTACTATTTGTCTTTGACGCCAAAGGCTAAATATTATGGTAGTTAACCCTAGAGAAATTAAAGCTGCCATGCCATCATAGGTTATCATTCCCCAAAAGGCGTTAGTTGTCCCAGCGCCACTGCTAACGGTATAGCGACCGATTACTAAGGCGATAATCGCGATAATTTGCCATACTGCTGTTTCTGGGAATATCTCCCTTGCTAATAAAACTACGGCTATGCCTTTTGCTGCTTCTGATAGTACCGCTAATATTCCTATTTTGGTACCACTTTGGGTAAATGCTGCTGATACGGATATATTGCCTGTACCTACTTCCTGGAGATTTTTTCCAGTAAATATGTAGTTAATCCAGTTAATTAGGGGTAGGGCCCCGATTAAGAAACTACTGCTTATAATTATTATAGATAGTAATATCTGCATTTTTAGGTTAATCAATAAATTTTTCTTGTTAAAGTTAAAATCTTTTTACTAAATAAATACCCAAAAAAGTCAAAGAAAATCCCCATAAAATACTCATTAAAGTATAAACTACTGAAATGAGATATTCAGAATCTTTGACTAATAAATTATTTTCTAAAGAAAATGAAGAAAAAGTAGTAAAACCACCACAAAAACCAGTAATTAAGAGTAAGGAGAAAAAAGGATTAAGAGAATTTTTGTTTAATATCCCCGCTAGAATACCGATAAGCAAACATCCAATAAGATTGACTGTAAATGTGCCCCAAGGGAAAACACTTTCTATTTTTCTAGTAATCAGGAGACTAAGTGTGTACCGTCCAAGACTGCCTAGTCCTCCGCCAAGAAACACTGTTAATAATTGCCAGATTTTCATAAAGAGATCGTGATTTTTGGTTAAAGTGTATCTTATCAAAAAAATCTGCTATTTTCTACACTAATTACTTCAAAACTTCAAAACTTCAAAACTTATTACTTTAAGACTTCAAGAGTTCAAGACTCATTACTCATCCACCAGTAACTTTGGGTAAAGATGCGAGGGTCTGAGTCAACCACACTCCCAAGTTCGTAGTACCTTAGAACTTGCATCTTTATTTATAGCATTTTTCGGACTCATGAGGTTGTACCTAACTCTCTTGCCTCCGTGCCTC
>NZ_JALKVM010000101.1:0-22533 GCF_057440575.1 Johannesbaptistia floridana | reverse complement strand
CCAAACCATTAACTGGTAAAGGCTGGCAATTTTGAGCAGGTAATCTCAGAGCGGCGATCGCACACTTTGCATTCATCATTCAGTAAATTTAATAGAATCTTGTATTGTTACTCTTTGGAAGACTTAGCCTCTAATAATTTTTTTTCCTTGTCTATTCGTTCATTTTTACGAGCAACACTGCCATAAATAAAAATTATCTTGCATAACACAAAATCAAAAGCCTTATTTTCCTATTGTAGTAAGTAAGTTTCTTTGCGCTTCATTTAAAACAATATTAGAATCAGTATTTTCCTCTTCAAACATGAGTATCGCTTCTTTTAAATCATCTCCTACTACAATCCAATCAGATAATAGAGCTAAGCGATCAGCTTCTGCGGAAGTCAAAGCATTGTTATAAATAGATAAACTTCCACTAACATCCATCAGTCTAGCGACACCTTCCCAGAAAGACGGTCTAGCATATAAATATTCCGAGAGTGCATTTATACTCATAACAATAGTTTTTCTCAACATACTCTTCATAACTTAATATTAACATTAACATATTCATAAGTAAAACTGACTAAGTAATTTTTATCAAATTAAATGATCATAAGATTGCTGAAAGCTTTATTCTAATTAGCTTTTAATCTAACAAACACAATTTTTGAAAGATAAAGTAATTTAAATTACATTTTATCATTAAAATAATAGAATTTACTAAAACATTGATTAACTTGAGCGATCGCTCAAGTTAATTAATGTATACCATATTTAACTCAGATCTTGCATATTTACCTAATGTTACTGGTTGAGGTTGAGTAATGAGTAATTATTTGAGTTTTGAAGTTTTGAAGTAATGAGTTAAAGAATTAATGCGATCGCGCTTAAAAATTGATTCTCGCTTGTTGGCCTATTTAGTACTTTTGTTCTGGTGTAAGAGCTCAGTTTAAGCAATTACATCAAAACAAGCTATATACTGTATCTGTTATAGCTGATTAATCTTGAAAATTATTATTCCCTAATCCGTTAACTCATATCTTCCACCAGAACTTATGTACTAATTTTTTAGGAAAAATGTTCTTTATGGTTAATTCTCTATAATCTTTGTCTCCTAGAGATTTAACATCAATTCTTTTACTTCAAAACTTCAAAACTTCAAAACTTCAAAACTCAACCCGCTCTGAGATTACCTGCTCAAAATTGCCAGCCTTTACCAGTTAATGGTTTGGGGTCACAAATAACTTGTGAAGTGGCGGAGAGCGCCTCCCAATAACTCAAGATTATTGACCACAAAACAGCCTCTCTTGGCGCTCTCCGCTTTCGCTGGCAATTTTGAGTAAGTTTATTGCACCCCCACCAGTAACTTTTGATAAAGATGCTTTGGTGTGAGGTTAACCTTTGTACCTGAGTAGACTAAAAAACGCTATATATAAATCTAATTACTGTCTTAAAGCCTCAGAAAACTTAAAAGTTTGAATGCGCTGTAACTGTAATTGCACTTCTTCAAATATATCTATTAAATCTTCAAAAGTACGCCTAACAATTTCTAATCCAATGGCTTCTCCCTTTTCACCACCAATACCTAAATGGTCATCTGCTAAACGAGTTACTAAAAGAGTGCTGCCTAAATTAGGATGAACCATATCAGAAAACAAAGTATATAATTTTTCAATTTTAGAGTTATTCTTAATCCATTTTTCCAAACAAGTAATCACATTTACCTGTTTTATTTCTTTGATTTTGACAAAATTAGAATTATCCAACTTCTCGAAGTAATCGCCTAAAAAATCTTCCCACTGAAAACGGTGACCGACCAAATGTTGTTCAATCCAAGGAATAATTTCACTAACTTCTGCCTCAGTTATAATGCCATCTTCCAAGGCTAAATCTACTAGAGGGAGCATTTTACCCGTGACATAATAACGCAAAATAGCCGTATGTTCCATGATGCTTCTGCCGATTAATCCATACATGAGATAGTTTTCAGCATTTATAGCTTGAATCAGGGACTCACATAGTACAGTATATTTATTAAAGTAAACTTTTAACAAAGCAGCTAAATAGTAATCATAAAGTTGATGAGGATTATCTTCTGGCTTGACCAAAATCAGAGTCTCCAGACAATTACTATGGAAAGTAGCTGTAATAGTTTCAAATCTACGACCTAATTGTTGTAAATCACCATCAAATTTAGTCATAATTTGGGGACTAAATTCTGCCTCTCTATTTACTGTCATTTTTTATGCTAAAGAATTATTTGGTAACTTTAGCAATTGTCTCACAAGTTTGTAGAAGTGAGCAATTGGGGTTTTTTGGTTCAAAAAAGTAAGTATAAATACTTAAAAAAACTCATTACTCATTACTCATTACTCATTACTCATTACTCAACCATATATTCTGACCAAAAAGACGGTAAAGTCGCCGACTTCATAAAAGATCATAGTCCATTGGTTGCCCTTGTTCTTGAGCAATTTGTTGTTTAGCTATTCTTGCTACTTCTGCTAACTTATTTTGTGTTTTGCTAAAAGATTGATTCCACTGTAGTTCATCTTCAAGATTAGCAATATACTCTCTCAAATGCTCAATGATTCGTTCTTGGTGTGCATCAGGGAGAGATTCAAAAATTTTGACAACAGTGGCAATATTTTCCTTAGACATTATTGCTAAAAGTAGTACAATTTAATGGGTACAATCTAATTGTAAATCAAATTTCATCCTATGCTAAAGAATTATTTGGTAACTTTAGCAATTGTCTCACAAGTTTGTAGAAGTGAGCAATTGGGGGAATCTCTAGGCGATCGCTCGTAGTCACAACCACCACCTCACGAGTTAAAGGGCTTTTCTTCGTATCAAAGGTTTTAGCCAGAGGTCGAATTGCCAAACTGGGGTCTTTTTCTGCTTCTATGAGGGCAGATTCCGGTAATAAAGCGATCACATTTCCCAGTCTAACTACACCACGAAAAGCATCGAGAGTATTTAACTCCATCATTGTTTTCAATTCTAGTTTTTGACTAGCAAAGACACTTTGTACTAATCTTTGCATACCATAGCCATCTTTAAAAACTACTTGAGGATATTTTACTAGTTCTAGCCACGGGACTTCTTCATACTCTGCTAGGGGGTGATTAGCCGCCATCAATACTAATACTTGTTCACTGTAGAGTACATCCATAACAACTTCTGCGCTGTTAGTCAGAAAAGGGTTATTCATCACAATCGCCAAATCTACTAAGCCATCTCTGAGTACTTTTAAAGCGCGATCGCTTCCCAATGCCGTTACTCTCAGTTGGATATCAGGATAATCAAAGCAGAATTTTTGTAACACTGTTGGCAAATAGGTGGCACAAACTGAGTGAATTGCTGCCACACATAGTTCTGGTTGTTTTCCCGCTTTAATTTGTTTAAATGCTTCTTGGACAGTTGCCCACTCATTACAAATCTTCCTAGCATGAAATAGTAATTGTTCTCCTCCTACCGTCAACTTAGCCTGTGAACTTCTATAAAACAAGGGTAATCCTAAACTTTGCTCTAAAGCTTGAATTTGACGACTGATGGTTGACTGGGTTACTTGACACTTTTGGGCGGCTAAACCAAAATTTTTAGTTTCTGCGACTGCTAAAAAAGCCTGCAATTGCTCAATGCGCATGAAGCTATCTATACATTAATTAGTAACTTGTTTATAACCATTTGACGATACTAGATTTAGTGCTTCATTTAAGTTGCCATTGATACTGTTATGATTTTTTGTGGCTTTTAGTTTGAGTTTTTTCTCATGGCTTTTCGCCTTTAGGTTCAAATCTTGCATCTTTGCCTCCCATATATTATATTTTTGTAACAATATTTTTGGTTTCACTCGTCATTCATTATACTTAAAGAAAAAACATATATTTCTCAATACGACACAAAGTTATGATTTTATTGAAAAAGTTACTAGGACTTGGCTTATTCCTGGTTGGTATTTATCTTTTAGGGAAAAATATTTATTTTACTACTAGTGCTTATCCCTACTGGTGGCGAGGAATTGCGGCAGATGCTTCGATTTTATTGCTAACTGCTGGTACCTTTATTCTATTTTTAATGCCAAAAAGCGTTAAGATTTTAGGTTTTATCGCCATTATTATCGGTATTATTTTAGTATTTTTTAGTGGTAAAGTTATCCTCCAACCTACAAGTTTATGGCAATTTTTAATAGCTTTGTTTAGCATGATGTCCGGTTACCAATTAATTATCAAAGGTGGTATTTAACTCAAATCTTGCATCTATACCTAATGTTACTTGTGGTGGTTGAGTAATGAGTAATGAGTAATGAGTAATGAGTAATGAGTAACGAGTAACGAGTAAGAAGTCTTGAAGTCTTGAAGTACTAAGCTTTGAAGTCTTGAAGTAAGAAGTCTTGAAGTCTTGAAGTCTTGAAGTCTTGAAGTCTTGAAGTAATGAGAATGAGTAATGAGTAATGAGTAAGAAGTTTTGAAGTAAGGAGTAAGGAGTCTTGAAGTCTTGAAGTCTTGAAGTAATATAAAGTCCGTTTAATCAGTTATATTATGAGATATTGATGCAAATACTTAAAAACCATCTTTCTCCCCCTCTCCCCCTCTCCCCCCTCTCGCCTGTTGGTCTATTTAGTACTTTTTTAGGAGTGCAAGATATGAGATTAATGAAAATTATTGCTTGAGGCATGGAGATCATGGGAGATACGCACTCGCGGTGCCTTGATTTTGTAGGTTGGGTTGAGGTAACGAAACCCAACAACCTATCTAGGTATTTGGTGCGTTACGGCCCTTATTTATCTTAGGGTTGAATTTCTCAACTGTTATATGGGCCTAACGCACCCTACAATCTCTACCTAGGTATTTGGTGCGTTACGGCCCTTATTTATCTTATGGTGAATTTCTCAAGTGTTATGTGGGCCTAACGCACCCTACAATCTAAAAATTACCCATTATGGCTATTTCAGTAGATGGAAAACTTTTTTTGATCAACGAGAGAATAAGCTTTTCAGCCCTCGTATTTGACAAAATAATCTTGCCACTCTTGGCGATCGCTCGCAGAATAAAATCTATCAAAGGTAAAAACAATTGTAAAACAAGGATTAGAGATGATAGTACTTTTGCTCTATATAAACGAAGCCATAAGGCTTCTAGAAAACATTTCCATCTACTGTATTTAGCTAATCAAATGAGCAAGTTTTAGCAGTAATGAGTAGATATTTTTCAACTGTTTTTAGCCCTATATCCACTTGCAACCTAGATAAAGGTTCTCGCTTGGTTGGATCGACAGAGGCTATTAAACCGCGAGAGAAAACCTGCTCAAAATTGCCAGCCGCGTTCCTCCCGTTGTGGTCTGTACGTGCGTATTCCTACGCCTTATTGCAGTAGAGAGTTATCCTTTATTTTTAATTTCTAGAACAGTAATAATTTGGCTTGCTAGGTCGTGAGGGATATTCAACGTTTTATATAAACTCTCTAACAGTTGTTCTTCTTCTTCAGTAACTACTCCATCTGCTAATACTAAGTCTGCAGCAACAGCAAAAGAAGTCTCATACAAGTCTTGAGGTAAGGATTGAAGAGCCATTTCTAGTAAAGTATTGAATCCTTGACGTTTAATTATGCTAATTAGTCTGTTCAACATTCTTACCATAACATCAGATGAATAACTTCGGAACATTTTTAGACGTGTTAAACTAGAAAGTAGGACATCAATTTCTTCATCAGATAAATCACCATCTATACATACAGCTAAAAGACATATTCCCGCGAATGACTCTGGTATACTAAGGGAGGTAGAGCTTTGAGTAGAAGTTCTGCTAAATAAACTCATAAAATTAATCTCTCCAAATTTTTATCTATGTCACTATACCATATATATCTTTCCCAGATTTTGCATATAATTTTGATATTTAGTACATTTCTTAACATTGTGCGAGTTTAGTAGGGTGCGTTAGCGGAGCGCGTAACGCACCATCATCATCATCATCATTTTATTTATTCATGCCAGATGGTTCGAGGAATTTCAATATTTCCATCACTTCCCCAATCGCGAGGATAAATTCCTTGAGCTATAAAACGATGAATTTTGGAGTATTTCCAGTTTTGAGGATATTTACACAAGCCATGTTTTACAGCATTGTAATGAATGTATCACAAAGAATGATTGGGAATTAGCTTTTCGCCTTTTTTGAGTTTCTTTTGTTACTCAAGTGTAATTGTTCGCTGCCTTACTAAAAAATGATTGGGAATTGGCTTTTCGCCTTTTTTTAGATTCTTTTGTTACTCAAGTGTAATTGTTCGGTGCGTTACTTCAAAACTCATTACTCAAAAGGGCTTTTCGCCTTTTTTTATATTCTTTTGTTACTCAAGTGTAATTGTTTGGTGCGTTACGCGCTCCGCGCACTTCGCACCCTACAATTTAAATTTGTTCTATGCCTCAGTTTGACACTTCAGCTTCATTAGTCGTCTTCTCTTCATCTCCGAAGCGAATAATATCGTCTTCTCCGAGATATTCACCATTTTGCACCTCAATCATAATCAAGGGAATCACTCCAGGATTTTCGACTCGGTGGGGGGTATTCATGGGAACATAGGTAGATTGCTTTTGCATTAGGAGTTTTTCTTCTCCATTAAAAGTTACTTTAGCAGTTCCTGCAACTACAATCCAATGTTCACTTCTATGATAGTGCATTTGTGTACTTATGTGATGACCAGGATTAATTACAATGCGGTTAATGCGGTAATTTGACCCTTTTTCCAGCATAGTCACAGTCCCCCAAGGAGGAGTTCGAGTTGTCGGAATATTGTTTTCTTCCATAGTTTTATAGCTCAAAAAAATAAATATGCTTTAATTGTATATTTATTGGAAGCTATGACAATTTTTTCCCTAGGATTTGATTAGTGAGTTTAGGATCAACACGGCCGCCACTTTGTTTCATAACTTGACCGACGAAGAAGCCTTTTAATTTAGTTTTACCACCGCGAAAAGCTTCTAATTCTTCGGGATGGGCCGCTAAAACTTCATCAATTATTTTAGCTATTGCCTCTGGGTCACTAATTTGAGTCAAGCCTTTGCTTTCTACGAGTTGGCGAGGAGAACCGCCTTTGGTGAGTAATTCTGGGAGAATACTCTTGGCTATTTTACCGCTAATTGTATCAGCTTCGATTAATTCTACTAATTCCCCAAGGTTTTCTGGAGTTAAAGCTAATTCGGTGATGCTTAATTTATTGTTATTTAAATAGGCACTAATATCTTGTGTTACCCAATTAGCTACTAGTTTAGGATTAGCGCCTGTGGCTATTGCTGCTTCAAAATACTCTGCTACTTCGCGATCGTCAGTTAACACTCCTGCATCATAGGCAGATAAATCTAATTCACTTTGGTAGCGATCGCGTTTTTGGGCGGGTAATTCTGGTAATTCCTCAAGCCATGCTTTTTTTTGTTCTTCAGAAACTTCGATAGGGGGTAAATCTGGTTCTGGGAAGTAGCGATAATCACTGCTTCCTTCTTTTGAACGCATACTTTTAGTACATTGATTATTTTCTTCCCAGAGACGAGTTTCTTGAATGATGGCTTCACCACTTTCTAAAGCTTTTATTTGGCGTTTAATTTCGTATTCAATCGCTTTTTGAATGGCAGAAAAAGAGTTCATATTCTTAATTTCTACCTTGACACCAAATTCTTTTTGTCCTACTGGTCGTACGGAAATATTTACATCACAGCGCAGGGAACCTTCTTGCATGTTTCCATCACTGATACCTAAATAGCGAACGATGCGGCGTAATTCTCGGGCATATTCTGCCGCTTCTTCTCCTGATCTTATATCTGGTTCTGATACTATTTCTAATAGGGGTACACCTGCTCTATTAAAGTCTACCAATGAGTAAGTAGATCCTGATAGGCGATCGCTCCCGGCGTGAATTAGTTTTCCGGCATCTTCTTCCATGTGTGCCCTAGTAATCCCTATTTTTTTTCTAGTCACTTCGCCGCTTTTTTTATCGACTAATTCAATTTCTAGCCATCCATGTTCAGCTATAGGTAGATCATATTGGGATATTTGATAATTTTTGGGTAAATCTGGATAAAAATACTGTTTCCGGTCGAATTTACTATAGGGAGCGATTTGACAATTTAGTGCTAAACCAGCTTTTACTGCATATTCTAAAACTAGAGCGTTTAAAACTGGTAAGACTCCCGGGTATCCTAAACAAATTGGGGAAATATTTTGATTAGGAGTAGCGCCAAATTCCGTGGAGGCACTACTAAATATTTTAGTTTTTGTGTTTAACTGGCAGTGAGTTTCTAAACCGATTATTACTTCATAGTCTGTTTTCTTTGATGTAGCCGTTGTCATCTGCTTTTAACCATTTACTATTTGTAGCGTCTCTATATATTTTAACTTATTCTTGTTTAAATAACTTATACGTCGTTTGAGTGAGAATATTTAAGGATATTAGAGAACTATAAATCAGTTTAGCCCCTGCTAGGGGTTGTTTAGCCATCGCCTTCAACATTGGTCTTGTTTTCAATTTACCCTGATTATTGATCGCTTGATTGAGATCTGGTAGAGTTTGTTGACAATTATCACTAATTACCCGTAAAATAGCTACCTGGGGAAATCTGCTCAAAATAGTAAAGCTTTCCATATCCACAACCTCCGCAAGATAGATTTCTTTGAGTTTTTGTTTGGCAGTAGTGGTGGTGATGAGACGATCACAGGTTAAACCAGTCACGAGAGAAACGGAGGGTTGAAGTTGATTATAGATTAACTGATTCAATTGGCGATCGCTTGATTTTTTCATCAATTCACCTGACTCAGTTTCATATAAACAGTTTTCATATAGTACCAAATCACCGAGAGAATATTTAGGGTCAAGACTACCCCCTAAACCTAAAACTAGAATCGGTTGGGGTGGTAAATCCATAGTTACTAGATAGTTTTTCAGAGATTTAACTCCCATAGGGATACAGATAACTTGTATGTTATTTAGGAATAATTTTTTTAATCCTCTTTTTACGGCCGTTGCTTCGGCGTTAGTGGCGACGAAAATTGTTTTAATTTGTGTATTTATGCTTGACATTACCCATTTTTGCGTTAACGATGTTATATTGTAAAAAGTTTATTGAGAATCTTTATAGATAAGTAATTTTAGTACAGATAATTTAGTCCATGAATCAATCACCAATCCTCACTGTAAACCAACTGAATAAAAAATTCCCTAATCAAAGCCTAATGGTACTGAAAAACATTAACTTTGAGTTGAAACAAGGACAATTACTGGGATTACTAGGGCCTTCTGGATGTGGGAAGACAACCTTACTGAGAATTATTGCAGGATTTGAGCAACCCACTAGCGGCACAATTAAACTAGGGGAAGAAATAGTAGCGACTGCTAATCATAGTGTAGCACCAGAACGTCGCAACACAGGTATGGTGTTTCAAGATTATGCACTATTTCCCCATTTAACAGTAGGAGAAAATATTGCTTTTGGACTAAAGACTAAATTGTTGAAATTATCTCCACAAGAAATCAAAACAAGAGTTAAAGAAGCGTTAGCTATAGTGAATTTATCAGGATTAGAAAAACGCTATCCCCACGCCTTATCAGGAGGACAACAACAGAGAGTAGCCTTAGCCAGGGCACTAGCGCCGAAACCCTCTCTAATCTTGTTAGATGAGCCTTTGAGTAACTTAGATGTGCAAGTGCGGGAGAATTTACGTCACGAAGTGCGCAATATTCTCAAAGCCACAGGAATTTCAGGAATATTTGTAACCCATGACCAAGAAGAAGCCTTAGCTATTTCTGACATGATTGCGGTGATGCGCCAAGGGCAAATTGAACAAATTGGTACTCCAGAATCTATTTATAGTCAGCCGTCATGTAAATTTGTCGCTGAGTTTGTAACCCAAGCTAATTTTGTCCCTGCTAAAAGGCAAGGGAATTGTTGGACCACAGAAATTGGTAATTGGAAACTAGATGATAAGCAGACTGCTGGAGTTAATCAACAGGCTGATTTGATGTTGCGTCAAGAAGATATTCAACTGCAAAGAGCAGAAAATGGTTCAACAGTGATTGTAGAGCGTCATTTTTTGGGTAGAGAATACCGTTATTGTTTACAAACAGCCTCAGGCAGAAGACTACACGCCCTCACAGGTCTTAATACAAGTTTGCCCGTGGGTGCTAATGTTAAGTTATCTGTTTCAGAGCAAGATTTACGTATTTTTCCTCAGTAAAATATCCTACTCATATCTTGCACCAGAACTTATGTACTAAATTAACCTCAGAAAAAGTTCATTTCTCTTTCGCCTTATATCTTGCAAAGGTATACCAATTTTTAAGCGTTGAGCATTAATTCTTTAACTCATTACTTCAAAACTTCAAAACTCCTTACTCGTTACTCATTACTCCAAAACTCCAAAACCCATTACTCCAAAACTCCAAGACTTCAAGACTTCTTACTTCAAGACGTCTTACTCATTACTCATTACTCATTACTCATTACTCACTATTCATCCACAACCAGTAACTTTTGATAAAGATGCTTTGGTCTGAGTAGAGGTAGTTCTTGCTCAATTTGAAGAATGGAGTCACTTGGAATATTTAGGCGATCGCCAATTAAATCCTTCTGGACCTCATATCTTCCACCAGAACTTATGTACTAATTTTTCAGGAAAAATGTTCTTTATGGTTAATTCTCTATAATCTTTGTCTCCTAGGGGTTTAACACCAATTCTTTTACTTCAAAACTTCAAGACTTCAAAACTCATTACTCAACCTCCACCAGTAACTTTGGATAAAGATGCTTTGGTCTGAGTGGAGGGCTAAATACAGTACTATCAGTCAAAAGCAAAGTCACTAATATAATCTCGCACAACTCGCTCAAAGAATAGAGGAGCAGGTAAACTAGACCAATCACTGTAATGACCAAAATCATAGCGCAAAGATTCCACTAATAGAGCTAGTCTATCTGGATCGTCTTCTCGTTGTCGCAAGGTGACAACTATTTCCAGAGGATTAGGAGTAGGATATTGTCCCGTAAAAGGAGGGCGACGGACAAGCTGATATACTTTTTCACCTGCTTTATTGAGAACTGTCTCTTTCTCCTCAGAATCGTTAGTTTTTGTCAAAACTTTTGTGATTTCTGTTGAACAATAACAACTTTGACCGCGTGATTCTTGATGAAGAGTATTACGGCCTACCGATAGATAAGTTACACAACCAGTTTCATTAGTTGCGCTCAGTCGAAATAATCCTGTTTTACTAGAAGCTGAAGGAATACGATAATCTGGGTCTTGCTTTTTTAAATCCTTCTTTTGTCGCGTATCTTCAAGGGAAGTTTCTACCAGGTGTCGTTCTGTTTTGTCTATAATGCCAGGAGCAAAGTCTTGACGAATCCTAATTATCCGTGCCCCTTGCCACTCTTGTTCCATCTTTTGAAACAGAGGCCCACCTGTTGAGCGAGTCAAATTAATTTCCTGGGCATTTATCCTGATATCCGCAAGCCAAGGACATAGTTGTACGCAATTAGAAGAATCAATCATTACTAATGGTTGGTTGCCTGCTTCAACAGAATCAGAAATAATCTGCTTCATAAATTGCATAAAACGTTCCTGACGTGCTTCTGGTTTATCAGCTAGTTTCACGGGTGAAATATTAGAAACTAAGGAAATAGCATCAGCAAATTGACTCCAAAGAGTAATTTCTAAACTTTTTCCTTTTTCATAAGCACAACAGAGTTCACACTTTCCTGTTTCTACATTGAGACGCATAGCTATTGGCAAAAATGTCTGACCAATTTTGCCACGAACTCGACCTTTTTGTTTGCGAACTATGGTAATGCCAATAATTTCTTTTGGTCTGTTTTGTTCTGGAATATCTTTGAGATATTTGTCTACTTTTTCTTTGACTCCATAAATGTAACCAGAGTGAGCAAAAAGCAAATCTTTTAAAGCTGCTTGAGCGCGATGAAAAAAGTTTTCCAGTTTGAGTTGTTTATTCTTTTTTGTTGTTTCTATTGGCAGAAGAAACTGGACGCAGGCATTAGCAATTTGAGCTAAAGCTTGACGAGTTGAAGGTTTATTTACTTTGTCGTCATGTTTATATTTATTTTCTTGTTTTTTGTCTGGGTAATATTCTCGTGCTAGTATCAAACAAAAAGTTCGTTGGTTGCCCAAAGCAAGTTGCTTGACTATTGGTTGCCATGCTTCAATTCGTTTACGCGATCGCTCTTGATTGTTTAAGTTAGATTCAGGTAAATATTCTTTATCTATTTCTGGTACGCCAAGATTTATGTCATGTTTCTGTAATTCAGGACGATGAGTTAACATCACTTGACAGCTATCATTTGAAGCTTGACCTAAAGCAATCTCTTGACCATTACTGATTGTTAATGGCAGTTTTAATTTGCGACGTAAGGCTTCAAAGTCTGAACTGAGTCCCCAGATCCAATCCTTCTTTTTTTGCTTTTCTTTCTGCTTTTTTTTCTGTTTATCCTCTTGGCAAAGTACCTGATAACTAAAGCAGCGATCGCTATATTCTTCAGAAAAGATAAAACCATTAATTTTTCCTAAATTATAACTAGAAGACTCTAAGTCAGACAACCAACGTCGTTTAGAAACATCGATCTTTAATAAAGGCTGATGTACAGAAGGAAATGTTACTAGCTCTAAGGATACTACTAGGCTAAATTTTCCTTTGGTATTTTCCAGAGTTATTGGATTAGTAATTAGTTGTGTTGTACCAGTAGTGAAACTATTACTACTAGAAATAATTCGTTTTATTGGTCCTAAACCTTTGAAGATTTCTTGACCTGCAATCTGTCTGGCTAAATAATCTATTAAAACTCTATATTGATAGGGACAGCGACTTCCTTTAGATGTGCCAGTTTCGTTAGACCATCCCCAAGGTAATATGTTAGATTTTAAAGGTTTAATTATTAGTAATTTATTATTTTTATATAAATCTAACAATTCCTCAATTAATTTTGGTTCTACATTTTCTCTTTCAGCAAAAGGTGTTAAATAGTTTGTAATCCAATCATTGAAAATAGAACGCAGCAATTTGAGGATTTCGGTTTGATCTCCTTCATCTAAATAGGCAAATGGTTGTGGTTCTTTTTTTGATGTGAAATCATACTGACTTAGACCTAAATTTGACTGAATTCTAGTTACGTTATCTAGCCCTATTTCTAATAAACCCCTTAGAGAAACATAAGGGAGATTTTTTGATTGCGAACTATCCTGAGTTCGAGTAGCTTTTTGGATTTTTTGGAGAATTCCTAAAGCTACTTTTTGCCAAGCAAAAGTAAAACCTTCAACTATTACAGGGGGTAAATCATCTGGTACAGTAAAAGCTAGAGGAATTTCTTCAATACTTTTAGGGTTCCCCAGAGGAATATAAAGAGTATCTGAAACAACTTGAGTTTCATTTGCCCCTGTCTCGTTTAGTTCATTTTCCTGAAAATTTTCTTCATTCATAATTACATTTCCAAAATTTCATCAAAGTTATCAAATTCATCTTCATCTGTTTCTGTAAAATCTTCAGAAGCAGATAAACTTTTAGGATAAACGACTCCTTGAACATTCTTTAAAGGTTCAAGAAATGCCCCATAAAGTTCTCGATAAACTTCGCGAATTACAGGATGAGAATGATTAACACATTCCTCTAAAATAATTCGCATTTGGACTAACATACTATTTCGTCCTGAGTCGGGTTGATTTTGAGTAGAATTATATGCCCAAGCTGCATCAACAAAATAAACTTGTACTGGACAACCATTTCGCATTCCCCTTCCAATTGTTTGTAAAATATTTACCATTTGATTAGCCGTAAATGATTTAAACAAATCTGCCCCTAAACGACTAGCCATTAAAGGTTCTCTTAACAAACGATTTGTTACTCTTCGGAGCTCCTTGTTTGACCGTTCAAAAGCATTATTAATTTCAGATAAATCATCAGCTTCGGTAAAAATTTGTCGGTCAAATTCTAAGGTGGCTTTACCCGCTAAACTATACAAAAGCTGCATATCATCAGTAGTAGGATGAGGACGAGTTAGGAAATAAATTGAACCAATAGTAGCATCAAGTTTTCTTTCTCCTTTAGTGAAGACAATATTCACACCTCTACCTATTGCTAACATGGGGAAAATAATTAGGTCACAGGTTTCATCATCCCCTAATGCTTCACACTGAGAAGTTGTGACAAAATCACTTGCTTTTTCCCCATGTTTCAAAGCACGAACAATAGCTTTTGTGCGTTTACCAACTTCAGGATAATAATCATTGATATACTTCTTTATATTGCGAGCTTGATCGTAACTGTTTACAACAAAAGCAGCTTTGCGGTGTATTCCGTATTGCTCATCGAAGTCACGCATAGACTTATATATTTCCGATTTTTTTCCTCCTTTTATAAGTCCATCCACCATTTTAATTAAATTACGGTCTCTCAACTCACCCGCTCCACTGTATCGAAGTGGTTTATCGCCCTGTTCTTTATCTGCCAACCATTTGAAATAGTAAATGCTCTTGTTTTGCCCCTGTGTTTTTGTCCGAGGTTTGAGCAGATAATCAGGTCCAGAACTAATGTGATAAGTGGGACTCGCTTCTAAAAATGAGGTAGCTGAAGTCATTAAAATAGCAGGTCTGGAACAATTACCATCTGCTGCCAATAAATTATGAAAGCGGTACATCAGTAGTCGCGGCGCACTGACGAATTTAATGTAAGATAATTCTACATTCTGTGCTTGAGTGCGAGTAGTTTTTGCTGTTCTGAAACTGTATTTCACTCCAGAAAAAGACCCTAAAAGACTCTCAGAAAGTATTTTTCTCAGTTCGGAAGATAAGGTTGATTCGACAATAGGGTCGCGAATTAACCCCTCTGCTACCATTGCCCGCGTTCCTGGTACAATTCTTTGGTATCCTAAAATAACAAAAGTGATACAAATTAGTAATTTAATTACACTTAAAGCGTCTCCTGGTGCTTCGTCAGAAGGAAAACATACAGATAAAAATAATTCGGCAATTTCTTCTACAATTTCATCTCGTTGTTGGGTGAGACGTTCAGCTAAATAACGACGAAAATGACGAATCAAATTTTCCCACTGTTGTTGGAGACGCTCTGGTTTCAAGTCTAATCTCTGAACGCACAATTCTATATAGGGTAGTTCATGAGTTTCAATCCCAGTACGGTCATAAAAAGCTCGATAAGCAGCACTTTCCCAAAAGTTTTTGAGAGCACGATGACTACGTGCTTTAAGTTGAAATTCTTCGTCACTAAGTTCTTCTCGTTTAGAAGTCTTTCCTAAACCATCTAATAGATCGCTGATAATTCTTAACACACTTAATAACTGATTTTCATAGCGTTGGCCGATGCGCGATGACTTCCGCAAATTTTGCACGGTGCTGACAAGTGCAATATTATGATTGCCAAATTCTGCTAAGTCGCGACTATAAAGTTCAACACTGCTATCAGATAATCTATGGTTTTCTCCTCTGGCAAAACGATTATGGATCTGCTCTTGAATAACTGAATGGATAGAATTTTCTGCACCTGAAAGTTTCAAAGTTGCTGCTCCATAATTATCTAAAACCGACTGCACCATATCTGCTTCATCGAAAACTACAAGGTCAAATGTCCGGGCAATCAATTCAAAATATCGAATTTGCTCGTTTATAGCATGAGGTGTGATTTCAGTATCCATTGACAGAATATGACCGACCCAGATATCAGCATCTAATAAATCTCTAGCAGATTTGTTGCGACCGCACATTGTCCAAAGTGGACAGAGACAGTCTTTCATCATCTCGTTTTTATCGTCAGTTTGTAAAATTTGCTGACAGGGTGCATATCCAAAACCCCAGTTCGAGGTATCAGCGCTGGAAAAAGCAGGCAAAACGCAGTTAAGACTAAAGGTTTCTGCTTGTTCCATAGTATGAGCAAAACCGCCATTTGTTACTGATGCAGCGATCGCTTCGGCAATATTATCGGCGTGTCGGCGACGAGTTTCATCACTCTGACCTACCAGCATTCCTACTCGTAAATTGTGAAATGCTAATACTGCCATGTATTGTCTAGCAACTGCTATGGAAGGAAAAACAAACATCGCTTTATAACCGTTTCTTCCCAACCACACAGCTAATAACACGAGCAAAGTAGTTTTACCCGCTCCTGGTAATCCAATTAGATGTTTGATTGCTTCTAATTCGATTTTGTTGTCTTCACGCAACCCCACTTCTGCTTTTGGGATCATTAAAGCAAAACGTTGAAAACGTCTCTCCCAGTTTCCAGGTCTTCTTTCTGGATATTTAGTTTCATGCTCATCCATCTGTCTTGCTATATCGCCTAATTCTGATAGAGGAATCTGGATATTTGCCCTGGGAATTCGGTTGAGAGAATGGGTACGACGTGGAGCTAGTGGTGCTGTAATCTGTCCTATTGGTATCCGAACGGCTGTTGTTTTTTCTCCTAAACTAACTGCCATTGGTTGAGATGGATTAGCCACTTTGATGGTGTAGTTTTGTTGCTGTAAAGGCTTACTTAGTATTTGACGTGCTTTACTAATGCTTGGGTCTTCTAAAGGATCTGTACGTTCAAAATCAAGTGTTTTAAAGTTAATCTTGTAAGGTCCCTCAGTTCCTGATAGATAGTGTTCTTCGTTGTAAATAGCTACCGCGTGTATTAATGATGGTTTAGTAACATAAGCTAAAGACATCTGACGTATATTGAATAGTGCTTGACGAGCAGGTTGCAACCGTGGAGCGTTATAGATGCTTGCCATACCAGACATCAGTAGAGGAATATTTTCTAGTGATTTTATTCCTATAAATTCTTCCATCAAAACGCAAAGCCAGCAGATTTTATCTACTCCCGTCCATAAGTTAGGTTTAATTTTCATGCTTTATCTTTTCTAATAATTGAATAACTTCCGAAACTGTACAAATTTCTAAGGTGGCAGCATCACCTTTTTTTTCTAGGGTTGACCGTAAAGTTGAGAGGTAATCTGGGTTATCCTCTGTTAAGCGATCGCTCACTGCTATAATCCGACGACGATAATAGATTAGTCTTCCAATACTGCTATTAAGTCGCAAGGCGAGAGTGACTGGACTGGTGTAGGATTTGGCATCAATACCAATACTGCGACCGTTTACTGCTATATCACATTGGTCGGAATCAGGATATAGTTCGGTATCAAGTCCGTTTTTTCGAGCAACATCAAATATTGCTATTTCATCAATTCCTGGTCCAGTCCAATATGTTAAGATTTGCGGTTTAGCAATCAGTAAATCGTCTTTGTTAGGGTCTAATTTTTCTGAAACTGAGGCGATCCTTGGCTCATAATTTTGACATTGGCGAATCGGACATCGACCTAAGGGAAAGCGTTTTTGATTGGGATGAGGTCGCATTAATGTGCCACAATAACCGCAACGATGAGCAAGTCCGTCAATTAACCAAATATCCGGCACTCGATCAAAAAAAGTCTCAACAATTGTCCCCTGAATAGGAGTAAGTTCGTTTTCTTCTATATAGTCTAGTAGTTGATGTTCTCCAATCAGCGATCTCCTACCAAACAGTTCTCGTATTGCTGTATAAGCTTTATGTTGGCGACGACTGCCTAATTTTTCAGTTATTTGAATTAAACTTTCGTACAAGCGACGTTCTATTACATTGTCTTCGCCAAAAGCACCTTTAGAATTGGCAATTTCTGCACAATCTGAAGTGGGTACCCGCAACTCAGGTTCGATGAGAGTTGCTTGACGAAGGTGAAACTCTGGATGACGAAAAATTTCCAACTCCCATTCGTCAGCACTGAGGGCATATCTAGCACGTTCGAGAATTGTATGGATACAAGCTGCTTTGTCAGGTTTTCCTTCTTCTATATATAAACGCCCTAATTTGCACATCCCTCGATACAGTTCTGATGGCATACTATCCTCTTGACGGACTATTTCTTGGTTAAGAACTCTTGTGTATTGTCGTATGATTCCCTGTGCAAATAACACCACTGCATTTTCGGCTAAGTCAAGTAAACTTGCGTGCCCCGTGGGTAATGGTAGAGTGATTGTTTCCAAAGCAGGCGCCCAAGTGGGGTCTTGATTTTTCGCTTCGGCAATAATTTGCTGTTCTAAAGTTATATCAGAGAATGATGGTAAAACTTCAGCGATCGCTACTAATGTCCAGCCTCGCTCCTTTTTCTCGTAATTGAGCCTTTTTTTTGCTAAAGTCTAATTTTTCGTTTAACTCATTACTTCAAAACTTCAAAACTCATAATTCATCCACAACCAGTAACATTAGGTAAAGATGCTTTGGTCTGAGTTTACTTCAACCTGGTTGTCACCCCGTCAGTTTATTCCCTGCAACTACATCTCCTTGAACTGTAGTATCGTTACCCAATGAGATCACATTTCCCAATTTATAATAGACCTAATTTTCACCAAAATCTTATTATAAAAAAGCTACTACTGTGAGGCTATGCCCCCAGGGGGGAAATAAGAAAAAACTAACACTAATATAAAAATTGTTAATAAATAATTGCACTAATCAAACTAGTTATAATACCAGCTCGGTTTTATCTCCTCTAAAGTGCAGAAAGCCTCTCTCTCACAAGCTCCGGTGCTTTTCTATAGGGATAATTTCATCACCAGATTTAGGATAATTAAGAAATACTTTGTCTAATTCAGGCTGAACCGATTTTAACCTCTAAAATAGTCGGTATTGTCTAGATTTATTTGTTTTAAAAAAGTGGTATGGGGAGGCAGGAAATTTTCTAAAAATAATTAATAAAATAAACATCACTTAATATGATAACTTAAAAATCAAGATCAAAATATTAGCTGAGGTTAACTTATGCCTTTTAGTATCGATTCTGCTCGTAATATTTTCCCTAACACTTTAGCCGCTGATGCAGTTCCTGCAACAATCGCACGCTTTAATCAACTAAGTGCCGAAGACCAACTCGCTTTGATTTGGTTTGCTTACTTAGAAATGGGTAAAACTATTACTATCGCAGCACCTGGTGCGGCTAGTATGGTATTTGCGGAAAATACCCTGAAAGAAATTAGACAAATGACTCCATTACAACAATCCCAAGTAATGTGTGATTTAGCGAATCGTGCTGATACTCCTGTTTGTCGCACCTATGCCAGTTGGTCTCCTAATATTAAATTAGGATTTTGGTATCAACTTGGGCAGGATATGGAAGCGGGGATGATAGCACCAATTCCTGAAGGTTATCGTCTTTCTGCTAATGCCAATGCAGTCCTTGATACTATTAAAAGACTAGAATCAGGTCAGCAAATTACAGTTTTACGTAATGCTGTAGTCGATATGGGATATGACCAAAGTAAATTGGGTAATGTTCAAAGAGTAGCCGAACCTGTGGAACCTCCCCAAGAAATAGCCAAACGGACTCAGGTAAAAATCGAGGGAGTTGATAATCCTACAATATTAAGTTATATGAATAACTTAAATGCTAACGACTTTGACGCCTTAATCAAGTTATTCACTCCCGACGGTGCTTTACAACCTCCTTTTCAAAGACCAATTGTCGGCAAAGAAGCTATTCTTAAATTTTTCCGTGAAGAATGCCAAAACTTAAAATTGTTACCTGAAAGAGGTATTTCTGAACCTGCCGAAGATGACTTTTTGCAAGTAAAAGTTACTGGTAAAGTACAAACTCCTTGGTTTGGCGGTAACGTAGGGATGGACATCGCTTGGCGTTTTCTGTTAACCCCCAAAAATGAAATCTTTTTTGTGGCGATTGACTTGTTGGCCTCTCCTAAAGAATTATTAAATTTGGCCCGCTAGATTAATTTCCGTTCATAATAGTTTACAATAGTTATCATAGAGTCTCTTCTTTTAGTGTGGAGACTCTTTTTTTAAATTATTGTCAAAATATAATTCGCCATTTTACCGAAGATGATTTCAAAATCTACAACCGACTGGTCATATTTAGAGGAAAAAACTGCTAAACAAGCTTTAAATAGAGCTTATGACCGTGAAATAACTAATTTAATCGAAGAAGTTAAAAATCAAGCCAATAATATTTCTGAGATTACAGATTTATGGCAGATTCATGATTTACTCAGTGCCAGAAGACATCAAATAGATGGAAAATATGATCAGCGTTCTGAGTCTCTCATTTTTGTCTTAGCACAATTACTTAAAGAAGGTCTCATCTCCCTTGATGACTTAGAAGGAATTGGAAAAGATAAACGAAGTAAAATTTCTTCTCTAGCACGTATGTAATGCGTGTATGTAATCACAAGTGCCTAAGTGAACGAATTTTTGAGTGGTAATTATGTATTTCTTGAAAACCAAAAAGTAATATAGTAATTAGAGTGATTAAAGCTATCTCTAGAGTTAACCAGAGAATATAGTTACATACCAAATTCAAAACTTATTACTCATTACTTAAAGTATTCCCGCTTATTTTTCGCTCACCCCAAGTGCTTAAGGTGTAAGCGTCTGCCGTTATTGATACTTTAAAAAGTATCATTTAAATAGAATGGTAATGTTAGGCGATTCATCTCTCCGATAGGCTTCCCCTTTATTGAAGAGAAGAATCGCCTCTAATATAGCTCTAATAGTAAATATAGCTTTTTCATCTAATCTACAGTCTGGGTTTTAATCCTTATTGTTCTGAACTTGATGTTATTAGTTTTGCTCTTATTCTGGTAAGACGATCGCAAAATTCCGAGCAAGTAAGAATTGTTTCTTGAGGCTCTTTTTTTCCCATAGTATGAGTTAAAATCGCATTCCCAGAGGCAAGTAGAGCTTTTTTTGCTTCTTCATTATCAGTATATAAAGTTTCAAATGCCCTATCTAATAATTGTTGATATTCTGGTGAAAAGCGATCAATTTCTGTTCCTTGCCAGTATAATTTGCCTGTTTCTTGCCATTTTTGACTTTTCCCCTTGTTTTTCGCTCGTACACCTACTAAACTACAGATATATTTTTGTTGTGCCATGTCACTAAACTTGAGGCTTTGCAAAAATCCTTCCATTGAAGCTATTGGTACTCCATCGAAAATAAAACTGTGGGCAGAAAAGTTTGATAGTGCTTCGTGAGGATATCCGTTACTACTAATATTGATAGTATTGGAGACAATATTGTTGCCCCAAGTTATTTGTCGTGACAAAATACCATTTCTGGTTTGCTGTCGCATTTGTTCAATCAAATCTAAGGCTTCTGATTCGCTATAACCACGCCATCTTAATAAACCATAAGCCACCATACCAGTGCGATGGATTCCTGCCGAACAATGAATGACGATACTTTCTCCATCATCTAGTTGTTGTGATATTATGGGCAAGTTGCTCAACAATAAAAAATGTACCTCACGTCCGGGAATTTTTCCATTAGGCACAGGTAACCAAGTCCATTTTAAACCTGCTTCTTTGACTGCTTCACCAACGGCGATCGCTCCTTCCTTTTCCGATAGTAAACTGATTACTCGTGTTATGCCAAAAGAAGAAAAAAAAGGGATATGTTTATCTTTACTAGGGCGGTGAAATAAGGTTAATTTCCCTGTACCAATTTTGACTAAATTTAATTCAAATTCTTGATTATTCAAGTTATTTTCTACTTTAACATCTCCCGTAGCTCCGGGAGAAAGAGGGTTTTTAACTATTTCCATCAATATCTTATCATATAACTAATTAAGCGGAATTGATATAATAGTAAATAAATTGTACAAAATTGTGGGCGGCGATCGCCAAATTCTCATCTTTTCTGACTGGAGTGACAACAAACTTGTCAGGTTTTTTTAAATGACTTTCAAGTTAAAAGTATTCAATTTTGGTATAATCCTTTTAAATATGAGTGTACATAGCTTTAAGTAAAATGAATCAAACAATTGTTTTTGAAGTTTGTCAGGAAGAAGATGGTGGGTTTGTGGCAGAATGTTTAACTGAAGATATTTTTACCCAAGGTGATAATTGGGAACAATTGAAAACTAATGTGAAAGAAGCTGTCACAGGATATTATTTTGATCAACCAATTGTTCCTAATATTAAGTTACATCTTGTAAAAAATGAACTTCTAATAATGTCGTGAAAATCCCTAGAAATCTTAAAGGTTCATATTTAGCAGAAGTTCTGTGTCGTTCATGGGACTATGTTATTATTCATCAACAAGGTAGCCATATTATTCTAGAAACTCAAATTCCTCAACATCAAAGAATCAGCATTCCCAACCATAACCCCTTGAGAGTAGGAACACTTAACAGCATTTTAAGGTTAAGGTTATTTCTCTTCATAAACAGGTAAGTAAACAAGATATTTTAGATACTTTCTAATATTTAAGGAAAGGTTATTACTAACTTGAGCAACAGTAATTAATTTGTAAAAATAAGATGACAGAAAGGAAGGTGGAAGGCGATCGCCAAATCCTCATCAAATTCAATTTTCTGACTGGAGTGACAACAAACTTGTCATATCTAGCATCACCCGGTCAGGCGTAAGCTCATATCTTGCATCAGAACAAAAGTACAGAAATTGACCAACAGGCGAGAGGGGGAGAAGGGAGAGGGGGAGAAGGGAGAGGGGGAGAAGGGAGAGGGGGA
>NZ_JALKVM010000100.1:0-22719 GCF_057440575.1 Johannesbaptistia floridana | reverse complement strand
GTATAAAAGTAGTGGTAGTTGTAGGGTGTGTTAGGGCGAAGCCCGTAACGCACCGTCAGATGAGTAATGAAGTAATGAGTTTTGAAGTAATGAGTTAAAGAATTAATGCGATCGCGCTTAAAAATTGATTCTCGCCTGTTGGTCAATTTCTGTACTTTTGTATTTGCGTGCTTTGATATGAGATAATGCGTAGAGCTATAAATTTGAGTGCTGAACAAATTTTTCAAGGTCAAAGATAATTATTAAGTTAATTAGTATAAATATGGATATATATATTATTCGTCCCAAAGCTAATTTAGTTGCCAACAGTCTTAGTACAATAGATCGCCGCTTAACAAGCGATCGCCGTCAGCAACAAACGGAAGAAGTAGAAGCAATCTACCACTCAGATTCTCAATATCAAAATTTAATTGATTGGGCAAAAGAACAAAATCAAGAACAGGTCAAGATCATCAAAAGTCCAGACCAACCCGGAGTTACAGGCACAGCGATTGTGGCCATGTCTCCAGAAATAGCACAACAGACTCAAACTCAACTACCTGAATTTTTTGTACTTAAAGACCAACCAATTGACTTAATTCAACCTCATAAAGTAACTACTAGTTATAAAAGTGAAGATGAATTGGAAACAGAAGATTTGTGGCACCTAGAGAAAATTGCTAGACCAGAAGATATATCTTATGCAGGCAAAGGAATTACTATAGCTGTGTTAGATACAGGTATTGATAGTTCTCATCCTGCCTTGAGAAATAAAATTGTACAAGCAGTTGAGTTTGATATCCCTAACAACCAAGTTAAGATCCTCGATAAGTCTCTAGATACCGATGGACATGGCACCCATGTAGCTGGTTTAATTTGTGGCGATCGCATTGGAGTAGCGCCGGAGGCAAGAGTTATCAATGGTCTCATGTTACCTAAGGCTAGAGGAAGATTAGCTAACTTTGTTCAAGCTCTTGATTGGGTAGCTAATAACCCCGAAGTTTCCCTAGTGAATATTTCTGCTGGTTTACAGGGATTTGTACCCGATATGGAAACAATAATTGAAGATATGCTGGCAGTGGGTGTTTTACCCATTTGCGCTGTAGGCAATGAAGGGCGCGATCGCACTCGGAGTCCTGGTAATTATCGCGCTGTTGTTTCTGTAGGTGCCACCAATAGAAGTGATAGGATAGCCAGTTTTAGTAGTAGCGGTAATTTAAGCATTCAAAACCATAATTATATTGTTCCCCATCTGGTTGCCCCTGGTGAACAGGTTTATTCTTCCGTAGTAAGAGGAGGATATGAGGCTTGGGATGGCACCTCTATGGCGGCACCAATTGTTACTGGGGTGGCAGCTTTACTTTTAGAACGTTATCCTAAAATTACAGTTATTGACTTAAGAGAAGAATTATTTAATCGTTGTCGAGATTTAGGTCATCCTAGAGAACGTCAAGGATTGGGTATAGTTCAAGTAGGCAACTTATAAACCCAGAATGATTACGAAATCATGAATCTTACCCCTCAACAACAAGCTAAAGTTGATCCTCTGTTGCAAGAAATTCTATCAAATACAGAGGGAGATGAACATCTGCAAGTAATTATGATCTTAGGAGAAGATGAAGATCAAGTAAATACCTCAACTCCTAATCATCTTCAACCTTCTCAGTTTGCTTCTCGCACCGAATATCGTCAAGCATTAATTGAATATAGACAGCAACAGTTAAAAATGGGAACAGTTGGGCAAACTTGGAAAGCCTTACAGGATTTATCTTTAGATATTCAGGGGGGTAAAACCAGTCGTTTTTTAGTTGTTGAAGGCACAGCTTCACAAATTCTCCAATCTCTCAATCTCTCTGGGGTTAAATCAGTTAGTTTAGACCAAATTATTAGAATTCAACCTCCAGTTATAGATACTCAGTGGGTGCAAAATTTTACTGAATTAGTTTTAGAGATTTTACCTTCTTTGTCCCGTAGTCGTGAACAAGTTGAAAAAGCCTCAAAAGAATATATTAATAAATACTATAAGGATTATGGTCAGCTTAAAGTGTTAGGAATGCGTCAACCACTCAAATTAGAAGATATTTACACTACTGTTAAAGTTTTACCAAAAGAATTAATTATAAATTTTCAAGATGTTGACGGTCTTCTTGAATATTTTAAAAACAAGAATGTATCTCAGTTAAAAGACGATGAAGAGAAAAAATTAAATGGTTTAGATGCCGCTAAAACTTATCCTCATCTGACCGTATTAGGCGCACCAGGATCCGGCAAATCAACTTTACTAAAAAAAGTTGGTCTAGAAGCCATAAAAGGAACTCTAAATACTAAATGTTTTCCTTTTTTTATCGAACTAAAAACATTTTCCAATCCTAAAAAAATAGATTTATTAACAATAATTACTGAAACCTTAGCAGAATGTCAATTTCCCTCTAACCAAGAATTAGTTAAACAAGCTTTAGAACAGGGTAAGTTTTTAATCCTATTAGACGGCTTAGACGAAGTTCCTAGGAAAACTATAGATTCACTAGTTAATCAAGTTCAAAAATTTATTAATAAGTATAGCAAAAATAGATTTATTATCTCCTGTCGAACTGCTGCCTACAAGCAACAATTTAATAACTTTGAAGATGTAATTATTGCCGATTTTGACCAAACACAAATTGAACAATTCATTCACAATTGGTTCTCCTCTGATACTGACAAACGCGCCGAAACAGCAGATAAATGTTTAACCCAATTAGCTAAGTATTCTGGAGTACAAGAATTAGCTAAAACTCCTCTACTCTTAACCTTTATTTGTTTAGTATTCGATGAATCTCAAACTTTACCAAAAAATATTAGTAATTTGTATCAAGAAGCCCTCAAAATTCTTCTAGAAAAATGGTCAGCAGAAAAACGCTTAGAAAAAGATCCAATTTATCAAGATTTTACTACTAATTTAGAACTAATGTTGTTAGCAGAAATCGCTTATGAGGGATTTGTAGAAGATAAACTCTTTTACGAAAAATCAGAACTAGTTGTGAAAATAAAGGATTTTTTAGGCAGAAATCTCCACGCCCCACAAAATTTAGATGGAGAAGCGGTATTAAATGCGATCGCTATTCAGCAGGGTATTTTAGTAGAGAGATTAGATAATGTTTATTCTTTTTCTCATTTGACTTTACAAGAATATTTAACAGCTAAGTATATTGTTGATAACAATTTAATTGAGGAAATAGTGAAACAATATGCCACCAACACAGGTTGGCGAGAAGTATTTATTTTAATAGCAGGTTTAATGACTAGCAATACTGGGGCTGACACTTTGTTATTAGCTTTAGAAGACAAAGCTTTAGATTATTTACGAAAGTTGCCATCTCAGCATCGTTTAATCAAACTTTTTGATTGGGCAGAAGAATCCACACAAAATTCTCCTGCTGATTTGACTCCCGTTGCTAAAAGAGTAGCGGCGATTTCTTTTGCCTACGCCAACGCCCTCGCCAACGCCTACGCCTATGCCTACGCCTATGCCTACGCCAATGCCCTCGCCAACGCCTACGCCAACGCCCTCGCCAAAGCCTACGCCAACGCCAACGCCTACGCCAACGCCTATGCCTACGCCAAAGCCTACGCCAAAGCCTACTCCCTCGCCAAAGCCTACGCCCTCGCCTACGCCTACGCCAACGCCAACAAAAGATTGATTAAATACATTGAAGAATTAGAGTCAATACCTCCTCTTTTTTCTGGGATAAACTTTCCTGAGTTAAAACAAAAACTAGAAGAAATCAATCAAGAAATAGAGACAGTTAAGAAATCAAAAAAACACACAAAGCAACTGGCTAAGAAACTCTTAACTACTTGGTTAACTGCATTTAGTCTCAATTTAGAGATGATTAATTTATCTCGTGAGGAATTAAAAGAAATAGACAGAGAATATTTTTATCTATATAATCTGATTTTAAAATGTAAAGAAGCAGCTAACCTAGTTACATCTCAGACTTGGCAAAACATTGAAGAAAGAATGTATCGTATGCCTCAAAACCCGTAGGGTGCGAAGTGCAAAGGAGCGCGTAACGCACCGAATTATATTATAAGAGCGCACCAGGATAAAATTATCAACGTAGGTTGGGTTGAGGCACGAAACCCAACACAAATATCAGGAATTGTGTTGTCAATATTATGAAATATCGTCGAGGAAAAACTCCGGGTACAATTTATTTTTTGACCCTTGTTACCCACAATCGTCATAATATGGCATAGGAATAAAATAAGATTCACCCCTTGACGCGGTTAAAGGTTGTGCAACCTAACACATAACGGTGGGAAACAATCGGATCAATTGTTGGGTTTCGTTACCAAGGGCCCAACCTACAAGATAGATATGCTGTTGGGTTTCGTTACCAAGGGCCCAACCTACAAGATATGCGATCGCACTATTTTCATGATAAGTGTTGGGTGGAGTGACCAAGGGCCCAACCTACAAGATATGCGATCGCATTGAAAATATTAATTGTCAACCAGAGTATAAAAGTCAATCAGCTTTCTGTAGGGTGTGTTAGCGCCGGGAGCGCGTAACGCACCGCTAGATGAGTTTTGAAGTAATAAGTAATGAGTAATGAGTAAGAAGCCAGTAACCTGTAGGTAGGGTTATCTCCCTACCTACAAGATAGGCGATCGCACTGATAAATTGTTGGGTTATCTCCCTGCCCAACCTACAAGATATGCGATCGCCCTAGGCTTTGATTGATGGCGATCGCCTGAAAAAGAATAATTCTAATTAACCTTGGTGAAAAGCTAACTCAGCTTTCACTAATCTTTTATCTAATTCTTTAATCAGCTTGTAGGGTGCGAAGCGTGCGAAGCGCGTAACGCACCGAATTATATTAGTACCGCACCAGGTCATATTAGAAGGGAGAACCGGGAAAAGCAAAATTACTTGATTGTGATGAGTGTATTTTTTAAGAGATTATTTTCAAGAGACAAGAATTAATGGTGCGTTACGGCAATTAATTATATCATGGTGAATTCCTAAGTGTTATCTATGCTAATCCGCACCCTACTAAGAAATTCTTAACTACTTGGGTAACTGCATTTAGTCTCAATTTAGATATGATTAATTTATCTTTTGAGGAATTAGAAGAAATAGACCGAGAATATTTTTATCTATATAATCTAATTTTAAAATGTAAAGAAGCAGCTAATTTAGTTACACCTCAGACTTGGCAAGACATTGAAGAAAGAATGTATCGTATGCCTCAAAACCCGTAGGGTGTGAAGTGCAAAGGAGCGCGTAACGCACCGAATCATATTATAAGAGCGCACCAGGATAAAATTATCAACGTAGGTTGGGTTGAGGCACGAAACCCAACACAAATATCAGGAATTGTGTTGTCAATATTATGAAATATCGTCGAGGAAAAACTCCGGGTACAATTTATTTTTTGACCCTTGTTACCCACAATCGTCATAATATGGCATAGGAATAAAATAAGATTCACCCCTTGACGCGGTTAAAGGTTGTGCAACCTAACACATAACGGTGGGAAACAATCGGATCAATTGTTGGGTTTCGTTACCAAGGGCCCAACCTACAAGATAGATATGCTGTTGGGTGGAGTGACCAAGGGCCCAACCTACAAGATAGGCGATCGCATTGAAAATATTAATTGTCAACCAGAGTATAAAAGTCAATCAGCTTTCTGTAGGGTGTGTTAGCGCCGGGAGCGCGTAACGCACCGCTAGATGAGTTTTGAAGTAATAAGTAATGAGTAATGAGTAAGAAGCCAGTAACCTGTAGGTAGGGTTATCTCCCTACCTACAAGATAGGCGATCGCACTGATAAATTGTTGGGTTATCTCCCTGCCCAACCTACAAGATATGCGATCGCCCTAGGCTTTGATTGATGGCGATCGCCTGAAAAAGAATAATTCTAATTAACCTTGGTGAAAAGCTAACTCAGCTTGTAGCTTGTAGGGTGCGAAGTGCGCTTTGCGCGTAACGCACCGAATTATATTAGTAACGCACCAGGTCATATTAGAAGGGAGAACCGGGAAAAGTTTTCAGAAAAATTACTTAATTGTGAATAATGTATTTTTGTGGATTATTTTCTAGGTACAAGAATTAATGGTGCGTTACGGCAATTAATTATATCATGGTGAATTCCTAAGTGTTATCTATGCTAATCCGCACCCTACGGATTGTAGCTTGTACTTGGGAGTAACTTGTAGGGTGCGAAGTGCGCTTTGCGCGTAACGCACCAAATTATATTAGTAACGCACCAGGTCATATTAGAAGGGAGAACCGGGAAAAGTTTTCAGAAAAATTACTTAATTGTGAATAATGTATTTTTGTGGATTATTTTCTAGGTACAAGAATTAATGGTGCGTTACGGCAATTAATTATATCATGCTGAATTCCCAAGTGTTATCTATGCTAATCCGCACCCTACAATCTGCTGAGGTTTTATGCAGGTAAATCAAATAAAATATTATTAAGATATTTATCAGCCCAATCTTCACCAAAAGCTTTTTCTAACACTCTACGAGTTTTATCATTTTTACGCTGTTTATGACAATAGTATTGATGTGCCGCTAAATTAGCTGCTTTCTCCTCCTGGGAAACTGATTCACTATTTCTAGCTAATGAGGTATGAATTTTTAGAAAATCTGCAACTCTGTTGATAAATTTATCCATCTCCTCACTATTACTCGGTCTGATAAATAAGACAAATTCAGAGAAAATATCTCCCCATTCTGGTAAATCTCTGATTTGGCTAAATTCTAACTCTGGTAATTGAGTTAAAGCTTGCTGGTAATCAGTAGGCAAAGTTTTCTCTGAGTTGAGGGGGGATAAATCAACTATAGCCGCGCTAATTTGTCCTTTTCCGGCGACAATATCACAGCCAAACATAGGTAATGAATATTCTATACGAGGGAACATTACACAGTGTAGAATATCTAAGCTTGTCCCAACTTTAGCCAATTCTAGGTGCATTTTACGAAATTCTCGACTTTGGTAACAAAGATTTTCAATTGTTAGTTTTTCCCCTTCTAGTCTTCCTTCTATATAGCCTAATTCTTCTGGTACATGGTAAGAGGATAAATCTAGATTATTTTGCCAAGCAGATACAATTATATCTGCTAGTTGATTTATCGAAGGATGAAGTTGTGCTTTCAATTGATTAGAATGTGTTTCTCTCATTGTTTATTTTTGGGCTAAGATAGTTGTTGGTATCATCAAAAAAAGAGTTAAAAAAGAGTAGAGATCAATGTTTGGATTAGGTTGGGCTGAAGTTGGTGTAATTTTGTTTGTGTTATTGTTAATCCTAGGACCAAAAAAAATACCTGAAATAGGTAGTTCTCTGGGTAAAACTCTCAAGTCTTTTAAGGGTGAAATTGAGGGTAAAGATGAAACAGAGGAAAATAGTTAAATAATACCTATACGGTTAAATGGCCAAAAACGAAATACAGCGCGGCCAATAATTTCTTCCTCTGGTAGAAATCCCCAAACGTGAGAGTCATTACTGTTGTTACGGTTGTCTCCCATCACAAATATATAGTTGGGAGGAACTTTTACAGGGTATAGTTGATAATTAGGTGACTCCAAGAGATAGTTCTCTTCTAAAGGTTGTTCATCAATATAAGTTTTACCTTCAGCGACCATTACAGTTTCTCCACCAGTGGCGATTACTCTCTTGATAAAAGCTTGGTCTGCATCATAACCTTGTAGCTGTAGTTGTGGCGGTGGGTGAAAAACCACAATATCTCCTGGTTGAGGGGAATGAAAATGATAGGAAACCTTTTCAATGACTAGGCGATCTCCTTCTACTAAGGTTGGTAACATTGATTCTGAGGGAATATAACGAGGTTCGGCGATAAATACGCGAATTATTAAGGCTAAAACTAAAGAAATTAGCACTGTTTGACTATTTTCTTTGATTATTTGCCATTTATTCGTTTTTTCAGCCTTTGATTCTAACTTAGGTTCTTTGTTACTTGTTTTCATCTGGTAATTTTGTTAGTTCCACTTTTGCTTGTTTCCATAATGTGTCTAATTCTTCTAGAGAATATTGGCACAAAGGACGATCTGCAAAAGATTCTATTTTCGATAATCTCTGTATAAAACGTCGATTAGTACCTTGCAAAGCTTGGGTACAATCTAGATCATACCATCTAGCTATATTAGTCAGGGTAAATAATAAGTCTCCTAATTCTGCCTGTTGGTTTTCTTTGCTTTCTTCAGCTAATGCGGTTTTAAACTCATCAAACTCTTCATGAAATTTTTGCCAAACCCCATCTACATTTTCCCATTCAAAACCTGCTTTTGCTGCTTTTGTAGAAATTTTATGTGTTGCCATTAATGGCGGTAGACTGCGTACATATTTTTTTAATTGACTACTCAGAAGTTCCTGATTTACTTGATTTTCTCCCTTTTCTTCCTGTTTAATTTTTTCCCAGTTATTTCTAACTTCTGCCACGTCATTTACTTGAATATTACCAAATACGTGGGGATGGCGGCGGATTAACTTTTCTGTTATTCCTTTAGCTACTTCTGATAAATTAAACTCATTCTTCTCACTGGCAATCTGCGCTTGTAAAACCACTTGGAGTAATAAGTCTCCTAACTCTTCTACAATGGCTTCAGGATCTTCGCTTTCTAAGGCGTCTACAACTTCATAAGCTTCCTCTATGATATAGGGAATCAAGCTTTGAGGAGTTTGGGCTAAATCCCAAGGACATCCCGTTTCTGGATCTCTGAGTTGAGCGACTACTTTAATTAAATCTTCTAGAGAAGCTAAAATCATTCTATAGGTTGTTTCAGGCATGATTTTTGATGGCAACATATATTGAGCACTCCTTTAATTATCTACTTTTTTTCGTCTTTGATGATTTCCCTCTTGGCGTTTTTTGACTCTTTCTTTTACTGCGGCGCTTATAGTGAGAAACTAGTAAATCACTGAAAATATGACTGATGGCACCTATTTCTAAGCCTAGGTATAGGGCGAGAAAATGTGCTTTATAATCTCCAATGGCTAAAGTAACTAATTTATTCCTAAATTCTCCCCAATTCCACTCAAAACTCCAAATAAGTTGGGCAACTCCTACCCCCACCATACTGGTGACAGTAACTATAGTCAGAAGATAAATTACTCTTAAACAAGTACCAATCAATAAACCGTGAGATAGTAGAGAACGATGTTTGATTAGCTTTTGATAGGGTAGCCAAATAAAGCGTAGTTTACCCCATCGTTTAAATTGTACTGAATAAATATCTAAGTCTGGACCAAACATTAAACCACTAAAGAGAAACCCCAGCAGTAATAACAATACTATCTCTCCATTTCTAGTTAAAAACCAGGCAAGAATAACTAGACAGGGTAATATCCATAGGGTTATGCGATCGTGAGTAGCACCAGATGGCATGGCATATTTATGGCCAAATCAACTGTTATTTATTCTATCTCTAAAAAAAAATAATTTATATTCTTGCTATTCAAAGAAAAGTATGCTATTGTAAATAAGTACGAAAAAACAAGGGCGATTAGCTCAGCGGTAGAGCGCCTGCCTTACAAGCAGGACGTCACTGGTTCAAATCCAGTATCGCCCATTTCTCTCAATCCCTCACTAGTTCGGTATTTCGAGAACAAACTGGTCGCTAATTGGTAGCAAGATGATTTGCTCATGTACCAATAGTGTAACACCTCTTTTGTAAAGCAAGCAAGACAAGATAGTAAAAATGACTAATATTGAACGCCGTTCTCCCGCCATTACTAATTTAAAATGGGGACAAATTACAGTCGATGGAGAAAAAACTTATAAAGATGTTAAAGTTTTCCCGGGTGGTTCCAGAGAATGGGATTGGAGAGAAACTGGTACCAGGCATCAACCAGGTATTCAGCCTTCTGACGTAGTGGAATTATTAGAAAATGGAGCCAAAGTATTAATATTTATAAGATTTACAGAGCGCAATAGGTGGTCGGCGTTATATTGGTTCGCCAAAACAACCAACGATTACAGTTTGTAGACTGGAGAATGGAGAATATGAACTCAAACAGTTTCGCCAAGGCGATCGCATTTTATCTACTGCATTTCCAGATTTGGATCTAACTGCTGAACAAGTTTTTGCTGCTGGGGTTTAGTACAATAAAAAAATAACACAATTGCTCAGAACCATTATTGTTATGAAAAGAAATAACGAATTTAAAGTCGGAGTCTAATTATGCTCATCTCTGGCGATCGCCTTTCTTCAATGCCTTGCCCCTGTGGAAGTCAAAAGTCATTAACCCAATGCTGTGATGTTTATCTCAAAAGACAATCAAATGCCTCAACTGCCGAGAAACTAATGCGATCGCGTTACACTGCCTACTGTCTCAAAAATATCGATTACTTATTCGATACTGAACATCCCAGTCGTCGCCAACCTAATAGCCGAAAAGCGATCGCATCTACCGCTAACAGTCTTAAATGGATTGGTTTAACTGTAGTTGGAACCGTTGCAGGCCAACCCGAAGATCAAACAGGTATTGTTGAGTTTGTTGCGGTATATCAACAAGGAACATCTGTCGCCCAACTCCACGAGCGATCGCACTTTATCAAAGAAAAAGGCAAATGGTTTTATACAGATGGGGATATGTTACCACCCCTCCAACCGAAAAAGAATGAACCTTGTTGGTGTAAAAGTGGTAGAAAATTTAAACAGTGCCACGGTAAAAAGTCTTTGTCATTGTAAAGTTACCAACTTTCCTGATTTTCTCCTAATTACTATAACTATTTAGTTCCCGTTGCTTAAACGCGAATCTGTTTTATTGTCTCCTTAACCGAGCAGTATTAGGTTTTATTGAGTATTAATACTCATTTTTGATGTTGGTGGAAGATGTGCGTAAAGCGATCATTTTTTAATGGTTAGATCATATTTATCAGATATGGCCAGACTTAAATTTTAATTAAGCCCACCTACTTATCTTGTTATAAATTAGATTCCCATAGTTAACTAACTACTGATAAACCCTCTGTAATTATAGATGGTGTGTGGTAGAAGTCGTAGGGATTAGCATCATTACCTAAAGCAATAACTTGATTAAGGGTATTATACACATTGCCAGCTACCATAGTATCTTTAACTCGACCGATGATTTCTCCATTTTTGACACGGTAGCCTAGGTCTAGATTTATCGAAAAATCTCCAGAAATATCTGGTCCCTCTCCTAAGATTTGTTCAATAACTATACCTTCATCTAATTGTTTAATTAGTTGGTTAAGATTCTTTTCTCCTGGTTCTACACTTAAATTAACTAGTTCTGGTGTAGGATAATGACCTAAACTGGGACGAAAACCATTGCCTGTGCTTTCTTGGTTCAATTTTCTTCCCATAGTCCGGTCCCGATAAAATTCTTGTAATCTTCCTCTTTCTATTAGTAGTAATTCTTGAGTAGCTGTACCTTCATCATCAAAGGGACAATTTACCCCCGGTAAGTTAGGGTTTTGTCTTAGGGTTAATATTTCGCTGAGAACTTTTTCTCCCTGTTTATCACTCCAAGGAGATGATTTTTCTAAGACTCTTTTACTGTTTAAAGCTGCTACTATACTTCCCCAGAGTAATGATGCCGCATTAGCTGTAAATAAAATTGGTTGTTTCCCTGCAACTGCTTCTGTTGTCTTTTCTGACCATTGTAAATGTTGCTGAATTTTCGTAACAATTTTATCAACATTTATTTGACTATTACTATCTTCTCCTTCGTAAATACCAAGAAAGTCTTCTCCTCTTACTAATTCTACTTCTAAATAGCAACTATTCTCTCTCTCACTGTATTGACAGTATAACCCTCTGGTATTTACAAGAGTAGTTGTTTCTGTTTCCGATTCTAGTTCCGCACTACAAATAACTTCAGGATAAGCTTCTCTAATTTTGGCGATCGCCTCATTGCCCATTTCTACCAACTCTTTAACCGCTATCTTCTCCCCTATCACTGGATATATTGCTTGTTTTTCCCTTAGTAATTCTGGTGTCTCTGGTGGATTTAGTTGGGATATGGCGATCGCTTTTTCTACTAACATTTCCCCTTCAACCTCTCCATATCCTACTGCTAATCCTGGTTTCCCCTCTTTCCATAATCTTAAGGCAGTCCCCTGGGATTGGCTTGTTTCTATTTGTTTGAGACGATTGCCTTCAAAAAATACTGGTTGAGATTGCGAATTTACTTGATATACTTCTGCTTCCTCAACACCGTACTTTTTGGCTATCTCCAACAATTGTTCTGGTTGATAGTTCATTTATTTCCCACTTCCCTCATATCAAAGCACCAGTACTTTAGTACTCAATAATCCCCTAGAAAAATTAAGTATCAATACTTAACACCTAATTCCCCCTTCCCCTTCACCCGCAACTTTTGGAAAAGATGCAATATGTGAGATCACCCCATCACGAACACCAAGCTGATGGGGCTTTTTATACAGTATTGATTCACATTCATTCATCCCCATTTTTATACAAAAGCGGGAATTTCAATTTTTAGTGAAACTTTAGTTTTTTAAGAATTTCCCAAGAATCGGCGAAAGTTAGGGACTAAGCTATTTATTACTTATCTTGTTACTATTTGTTTTCCTATTCTTCGTCCCATGCGTCTACTATTAGTACCTCCTTTACTGGATCTTGCATTGAAAAGCCAAATTCTAGTAATTCTTTTTTCCAATATGGCCATTTATCGCCGTATAGTAGAGCGACTTTAGCAATATTATCGGTTGGTTTTAGTATTTTAGCATCAACCAGTGAAGATACTTTACGTTGAAATTTCACCATAGGGTGAGCGACTTGGTTAGTCATACACTAATCTTCTAAAAATAACTTATTGTACAAATGTTCTGTTTGTTATCATTTTCCCACCATCGATGAAGTTGCCTAATATATTTAGTATAGTCTGAATTTAGGTGGGAAAGTATTATTATTTATTTATAACTCATACTAGGTTATTTTTGCAAGTGTTTTCAGGGATAAGTACGGTAATTACTACCAAGAGGTGAAAAAATGGTCAAAAAATGGAGGGAAATTACCCTAACTATAGTGGGTATGTGTTTAATTATACCAGTTAATGCTTTAGAGTATTCAGTAAAAAGAAGTGGTATTAACGCAACTACCCTACACAATGCTCCCTATAACTTAAAAGGTCGTAAAATTGGAATTGGTCAAGTAGAAATTGGGAGACCACCGCAATTTGGCTGGGATAAAATAGCTAAATCTGGAGAAGTGCTGGATTTAGCAGGAATATTTTACCGCGATGGCCTAGCCAAACCTAATCAGGCAGTGGATCATCATGCGAATATGGTAGCCATGGTGATGGTTTCCCAGGACAAAAGATTATTAGGAGTTGCACCAGCAGCTTCTCTGTATGCTGCCGCAGTTGGTCAAATAAGAGGAGGTGGACAATCTCAAGAATGTTTAACCACTCAACATATTGCTCAACAACATGGTCAAGATGTGCGTGCGATAAATTTTAGCTTTGGTGAATCCCTAAGAGAAGACGAAAGAGAAGAGCCAAAATTAGATGGTAATGCTTTATTGACTCAGTGTATTGACTGGTCTGCTAGAGTACACAATAGTTTATATGTAATTGCAGGTAATCAAGGGAGAGGGGGAATTGCCATCCCTACTGACAATTACAATGGGATTACCACAGCCTATACAACAATGCGCAATCAAAAATATGTAAAAGTAGACTTTGCGAATCTAAGCAGTCAGCCAGAAGGAATAGGACGTCGTTTGATAGAAAAAGAAATAAATACAGGTTTAAGAAGGGCAGTAAGTTTAGTGGCACCAGGCCATAACATTGCGGTGTATGACTTATATGGGGAACTACAGGAAGTAAGCGGAACTAGCTTTGCGGCACCCCACATTACCGCCTCAGTAGCCTTGTTACAGGAATACGGCGATCGCCGTTTAGCAAATGAAGAAGCTAACTGGAGTTTAGACTCTAGAAGACACGAAGTAATGAAAGCAGTTTTACTCAACTCAGCCGATAAAATTGCGGACACAGGGGATGGAAACTTCCTAGGCATGGAAAGAACTACCCTAGGGAAAAACAACCATACTTGGCTAGAATCAGACGCCTATCATAGTGACAGAATCCCCCTAGACTTTGAGATGGGAACAGGACATCTCAATGTTTGGCGTGCCTATCAACAATTTAGTGCCGGACAGTTTGAGCCAATAATACCAGTAAATAATATAGGTTGGGACTATAACACAGTAACGGCCCATAATCACCAAGATTATGTAATCAATGAGCCGTTGGCTAAAGGTTCTTATGTATCAATTACCCTAGCTTGGGACCGGGTAGTAGAACTGAAAGATGATAATAACAATCAACAGTACGATATCGGGGAAAGTTTTCGCGATCGCGGTTTAAACAATTTAGATATTTACTTAATGTCAGAAGACAATGAAAAAATAGAAAATAGTATCTGTGCGTCTCGCAGTCTCAACGATAGTGTTGAGCACATATTTTGTCAAGTTCCCACCGATGGTAAATACAAAATTCGTGTAGACTATCGCCGTCAACTCAATTACAAACAACAACCATACGCTTTAGCTTGGTGGACGAAAACAGCCGATGAGTTCAATAATCCCAGTTTTAAAAGTCCCTAAAGGTTCAGCACCTCTTTTTAAACTATGTTCTAGTTGCAACAACACAGGTAAAGTTGCCAATAAATCCTTAGCCATACAACCCTCTATTTCTTTACGGAGAAAATAAATACGTTTTGGATTACTAATACCAGCAAAATTGGCAATAATTTTGTAATCTTCTTCGCCATTTTCCAGCATAATTTTAACCATAGCCCAAGTACGAAATTGTGAGACAAGAGTCGCGACAATCTTTAAAGCTGGTTCATTGCGATTAATTAATTCTGTGACTAGATTTAAAGCTTCGGCAGACTTACCCAGACGAATAGCGGCAGCAAGTTGTAAACTATTTTCTGTAGTCGAGTTAATCAAAGGTGCGATCTCCTCTAGAGTCAAAGGCGATGTTTGACTATTTTGATACAGACTTAACTTCTCCAATTCGTTGTACAATTGTCTGGTATGATTGCCTACAGATGAAGCCAAAAGTTCAGTCGCTAATGGTGTTAGTTTCACATCTAACTCTTGAGCCACTTGCTTTACTTTGTTTAAAATACTCTCAGTTTCCCAGGGAGAAAGCAAAGAAAATTGCCTAACGTCCGCTAACTTTTGTAACAATTTTGTTGACTTAAGGCGGCCATCAGGCTTTTTTTGAGCACTAAATATCAAATAAACGTCCTCTGGAATTTGGGGAAGAGTACGTTCTAATTCTGATAATAAATCCTGAGAACATTGTTGTCCTATAGTAGTGTTGACCAACCAAACTAAGCGCTTACCTGTACCAAAAACTGGACTCATGGCTTGATTTAGAGCAGTAATAACTCCTGTTGATTCTGAACCAGAAATCTTATCATAGTTAAAAGATAACCATTGAGGATCAACAACTTTTGCTTTAATTTCCTGAATTGCTCGATTGAGAGCAAAATCATCTTCTCCCCAAAAAAAATAAATTGGCATAGATGTAAACCTAGGAGGAATAAGAGTGTGAACGAAACCTATCAAGATTATATTAACCGAGTTGTACCTATGACTTTGCAAGCAAATTATCAGATACAACTTAACCATATCCAAAAATCAGCCAAATTTGAACAGGGAAAAGCCGTAAATTTTCCCGGCTACACAGTTATGACTCCCACCTGTGAGGTAGATAATCTTAATCAAGAATTTTATAATCAAATTGAATCATTAAAGCAACAACTCAACCAAAATCTTCCCCCAGAATTACTGGTAATGTTACCATTAGAAAGCTTTCATTTAACAATTGCTGATTTAATTTGGGAAAATAACTATTTAGCTGGTATCAAAGATAATCCAGAGTTTGAAAATAATCTGAGACAACAAGTAAACAAAAGTTTTATAGAATATAAAAAAATACAAACAGCCACTAATCCCTTAGAATTTCAAATCCTCGGTGTTACTATTTTCCCTCGCGCTGTGGCAATTTCTCTAGTAGCGAAAACAGAGGCAGATTATCAGCAAATTAGTCAATTACGACAATCAATCTATCAAAATCGCAATTTAATCGCCTTGGGAGTCCAACAACAATATCCTTTTACAGCTCATATTACTATAGGCTACTTCGGAGAAATTTCCCCAGAAGTAAAAACCCCTTCTGGCAGTATCTCAGAAAAACTGATTCAAAGCGTAGATACCATAAATCAACAATTGATAGATGTAGATACTTCTACACTGAAAATTGAACGTGTACAGTTACACAAATTTGATAATATGATTAATTATTATCGAGAAGCAGATTGGCCAGAGGTAGTTTATCGTTGAATAAGGAAATTTTTGGCAGTTTTTTAAAATTATTATATTGTAAATTCCAAACAGATAAGCTGCTTTTGTGTATCTAAATTGAACTGTGAAGAGGAGGAGACACTTAGAATGCGCGAAGGCGCGAATGATTCTTCCAGTATTTATACTTAATTTGGCTCTCTTAGCATTTGGGGGTAAATTGTATTTATTTGTAAGAATTGCTGCCGATGCTATGATAAGCTCCCTATTCCCTTGAACTCACACCAAAGCATCTATACCTAATGTTACTGGTGGATGAATAATGAGTAATGAGTTTTGAAGTAATGAGTTTTGAAGTAATGAGTAATGAGAATGAGTAATGAGAATGAGTCTTGAAGTCTTGAAGTCTTGAAGTAATTATTTGAGTCTTGAAGTCTTGAAGTAATGAGTTAAAGAATTAATGCGATCGCGCTTAAAAATTGATTCTCGCCTGTTGGCGAATTTCAGTACTTTTGCACTTGCGTGCAAGATATGAGAATACGGAAGAAGCTAAATTACTGCCACTGAACTTGAAATGCTCAAAAATTGATGAAAAAATCCCAGCAATCACAACCATTCAATATAATGAGATTAAAGAAAATCTCTAACTATTATCTCTTAGCTTTAATTGGACAAGGACAGTATGGTCAAGTTTTTTGTGCCTATGATTATCAGCAACAAACTCTAGTAGCTGTGAAAATCGTAGCCCAAAAACGTTCCACTACGCAGCAATTTTTAAGAGAATTACGCTTTTTAGTAAGTATAAATCATCCTCATATAGTTGCTTGCTTAGGATTACAACATCATGACTCAAAACGCTATATAGTTATGGATTATTGTGAAGGTGGAAGTTTACGGGATTTAATGGAAGGAGGTAATTTAACCTGGTCCCAAAGTTTAACTATGATTAGTGATTTACTTTCGGGCTTAGAATATATTCACAATCATAATATTATTCATTGTGACCTGAAACCCGAAAACATTTTGTTAACTTTAGTACCCCAAACTTGGCAAGCAAAAATTGCTGATTTCGGCATCGCTAAAGAAATAGGCGCTAAACACAATTCTCTCAATATGGGAGATACAGGTTCCCCTGCTTATATGGCACCAGAAAGGTTTTATGGTAAATATGGGGTAACCTCCGACCTCTATGCAGTGGGGATTATTCTCTATGAGTTGATTATGGGAGAAAGACCTTTTTCGGGAACACATCAAGAATTAATTAGCGCCCATCTTAATCAACCTATTTCTCTTCCTGATGATGTCCCCTTGGTTTTGCGTTCGATAATTAGTAAAGCTTTAAAAAAGTTACCTCAGCATCGCTTTCAATCTGCCCAGGAAATGCAGAAATCTCTAGAAAATGCTAAAGAAGTGTTAAAGACAGAGGAATTTTTACTCAAGCCAGAAATAGTTAAAAGCGATCGCTCTTTTGAGTTATCATCTAAACTAATAAAAACCTTTTCTGAAAGAATTATTGCTCTTGCCGGAGATACCCAAAAGCTTTATCTTCTCCACAATCAAGGTGTTTGGTGTCAAAATCAATCTTATGAGTCTTTTAACCAGGTTGTTTTACCCTCTACGCCTAAAAAACTCAGTTTGTCTTCATGGGGTTGTTTAATTTGGACTCAACAAGAAAATAGTTATCATCTTTTTTCTCTCACTAACGAGAAACTGACACATCTTAAAACGATTAACAGTGAGAGTCTAACTTATACTCTTAACAATCAATGGTTAGCTATAGCTTATAATCAATTGGAACCAAAATTAGAAATAATAAAATCTGGTTATACAACTTCCTGGGTAATAAAATCACTATCATCACTACCTACTCAATTAATTACCCTTGATAATCGTCATGGAGTAGCTATTTCCCTTGATGGTAATAATAAGACAAAATTTGAATTTTTTAACCGTCGAGGCGATTGGTATTCGGGATTTACTTTAAATATTGCTTGTGAACAATTAGTAAGAAGTATGGGAACCAACTATACTTTGGTAGGAAAAGAAGCTCATAGTTTAAATGGATTATTGATTAACATAAAACCTGTCAAGGTTGTTCGTTTTAGACTACCATTTAATCCCGATTTTATCCTTTCTCAAAGCTGGGGTTATTTTTTTGCCAGTCGTCAAGGAGAAATATTCGCTGTTGATAGTGAGGGTAAGAGTTTATGGCAAAATAAGTTAACCTGTGAGGAGGTGACAGCAGTAACCGTTGTTGATGGAGAAACAATTATGCTGACTAGTTGTAGCAATTATCAGAGTTATTTATATTGTTTTGACCAAAAAAATAAGGTTACAAGCCCACTCCTTTAGCTATGCTTTATAAACATCTTTCTTAACATAAAACTTGACAAAAACACCAACTTGTGGGTTTGTGCTTTTTCAGATTTTGTTTAAGAAAATAATGTATAGTAATATACATATTATCCACAACTTAAGTAATTTTACTTAAAACCTAAAGCTTGAACCAGAACAAAAGTACTAAATAGGCCAACAGGCGAGAATCAATTTTTAAGCGCGATCGCATTAATTCTTTAACTCATTACTCATTACTCATTACTCATTACTCATTACTCATCTAACGGTGCGTTACGGGCTTCGCCCTAACACACCCTACAACTACAACTACTTTTATACTGTTGGGTGTAGTGACCAAGGGCCCAACCTACAGGCTACAGGCTACTACCATTTAATCCCGATTTTATCCTTTCTCAAAGCTGGGGTTATTTTTTTGCCAGTCGTCAGGGAGAAATATTCGCTGTTGATAGTGAGGGTAAGAGTTTATGGCAAGATAAGTTAACCTGTGAGGAGGTGACAGCAGTAACCGCAGTTGATGGAGAAACAATTATGCTGACTAGTTGTAGCAATTATCAGAGTCATAGCTACCAATTAAAGCTTTTATAGCCTTTTTAAGGCTGGTGAGGTACAAAGGTTATCCTTTTCGAGGCTCCGAGAGGCTCCGAGAGGCTCCGAGAGTTAGGTACAACCTCATGAGTCCTTTGAAATGCTATATATTAACTATACTTTTTTATAGATAGTGCTTGCTGAATAAATCTAAAACTATGATTTGGTATAGGTTTGAGCTGGTTTTAAAGTGCAAAGTAGGGGCGCAAGGCTTGCGCCCTTGACGGGGTGACAACAAGCTTAAACCTGTTGGCGGAAGGCGGAAGGTGTAGGGTGATTGGGGTGCAATAAACTTACCCTAGATAAAAGTTTAACAACTCCCGAATAAAAATAGCAGCAGTAGTAGGAACTTTGACTCCATCAGTTTTAACCCACCATCCTTTGGCTGTTTGGGGAGATTCCCATAATTCTAAATGTTCCACAGGTCCTTCAGCGTAAAAACTATCACTCCCAGCACCTAATAATTGTGAACTCCAATGGGTATAATAGTCGTGACTGACACGATGTATAGGAAAAGGACCAAATAAGGGTACCCCCCAACCATCTAAGGCGATTATAGCTTTTACAGGAACTTGACGCCAAAATAAAGCCCAAGCCGCGCCAATAGCGCCTACTACTCCAGCACTAAACGCAATAATAACCACTGGTTGTTTTGGTTGAGAGTCAGTAACAGAAGCTTCCCAGAAATCTACAATAGCAGCAGGTGAATAGGGGTAAGATTTATCAGCAGGAAAAATCAACCACTGGTAGTTTGGCTTAGAGTGGTCAAAATTATTGAGAAAACTAGTGGTTAATTGGGGAGAATGAAATCCTGGACATATTAAAACAATCATAGGCAGATGGATAAACAAAAATTACTAGATTTAGTTAATAGTCTGGTGGAGTCTGGAAAGATTCCCCAAGGAATTGAGATTGATATTTTTGCTTCTATTGCTTCTACTAATCAAAAACTTTGGGAATTAATAGCAGATAAGGCAAGTTTACCACGAGTGGCGATCGCCCTCACTCAAACTTCTGGTCGTGGACAATGGGGGAGAGTGTGGTCTTCTCCTCCTGGGGGACTTTATCTTTCTCTAGCTTTATCTACTGATATATCTCCACATCAAGCACCTCATCTAACTTATGCTGTAGCTTGGGGTTTAGCTAGTTGTTTGCGTTTTCTGCTTAATTTGCCTATCTTAATTAAATGGCCTAACGATTTGGTGTGGCAAAAGCGTAAATTAGGAGGGATTAAAATTGAAACCAAAGTTTATCAACAAAAAATTACTCAAGTTGTTATAGGAGTTGGCATTAACTATACTAATTCTGTTCCTGCTACTGGTATTAATCTGATTTCTGTTGCTGATGGTATTTCTCTAGAAGAGTTGGCTACTGTGACAATTCAGGGAATTTTTCACGGCATAGATTATTACCAAAGTCAAGGTATTCAATCTCTATTGTCCGCTTATTTAGAATTATTTGATAATTTAGGTCAAACAGTGACTGTGGGTAATCTTTCAGGAGTTGTTACTGGGGTTAATGAAGCAGGAGAATTGGGAGTGCGTTTATATTCCCCTGGGGCAAGTGTTGAAATTTTTCTAGAACCCGGTATAATCAGTCTTGGTTATTATCAATAAGTATGAATACATAGGTGAGAAGTGTAACGGAAATGACAAAATCTCTAGTTAATAAATTTATATATTTACGACTTGCTTTATTGACAAGCTTAAGTTTAGTATCTATTAGTTGGTTTTGGTTACAAGCTGATGCTAAAACTGAAACACCCGAATCTACTTTGATGGCGGCAGGTAAAAATAATTATTTAGATTTCCAAGACTATGGTAACGAAGTAGAAGAAAATAATGTTCCCAAAGTTATTTTAAAAGAAGAATTAACTAATTGTAAAACTATAATTAATCAACAATTACCTGGTAGTAATTGTCCTCCTTCTCAACCGCAAAAATCAGTTAATATTCCCGACCAAAAATCAGTTAATATTCCTTCTCAAAATACCGATATTGCATTTCCTCTCACCACAGTGGCAGAAATTAGTTCTCCTTTTGGTTGGCGCCTCCATCCCTTGACACAAGTTCCCCAGATTCACGAAGGAATAGATTTTGCCGCACCAATAGGTACACCAGTAGTAGCAGTAGCTTCAGGAGAAGTGGCGATCGCCGGTTCTCTCAGGGGTTATGGTTTAACAGTAATTATGCGTCACCATAACAACACCAGAGAATCCCGTTATGCCCATCTTTCTAAAGTTTTAGTTAAACCTGGACAAAAAATAGAAGTAGGTACAGTAGTGGGTTTAGTGGGAAATACAGGCTTGTCTACTGGTCCTCATTTACATTTTGAATGGCGAGAATTAAAAAATGGAGGATGGGTAGCGACAAATCCAGATCAACTAATATCACAAGCTCGAATCGCCATGATTGCTGAACAAAAAATAGCACTTTTACCAAAGCCTAAACCCAAACCTAGTTTACTTCCAGAAGAATACAGCCGTGCGCCTCGTTCTCTTGCATCTACAATTGCGGAGGAGGAGCAACAAATTGAGAATCTCCCCCTCAATTTTGCTTTAAGAATGCCTAATAATTTGACTAGTAGTTTACTCCGTCGTTTTTTCCGCTTACCAGAACATTTTTCCTGAACTAATTATGTTCCAATAAGTTTAGAAAAATCAACCAAGCCAGAGGATTTTTATCTAGTCGGCTTGGTAAACTCAGATCAAACTCACACCAAAGCATCAAAACCCAAATGTTACTGGTTGGGGATGAATCTTGAAGTAAGGAGTAAGGAGTAAGGAGTAATGAGTAAAAGAATTGATGTTAAACCTCTAGGAGACAAAGATTATAGAGAATTAACCATAAAGAACATTTTTCCTAAAAAATTAGTACATAAGTACTGGTAGCAGATGTGAGGTAGGGGCGCTCATACTTGCGCCCTTTCCTTTCTAGGCGAGTTCACAACATCTAGTATGAGTAGGGTGTGTTAGGGCGAAGCCCGTAACGCACCAAACATGAGTTTTGAAGTAATGAGTTTTGAAGTAATGAGTAAGAAGGTAGCTGTAGCCTGTAGGTTGGGTTGAGGTCACGAAACCCAACACTATAAAAGTAGTAGCCTGTAGGTTGGGTTGAGGTCACTACACCTCAGATATTGCATCTTTATCCAAAGTTACTGGTGGGGGTTGAGTAATGAGTTTTGAAGTAATGAGTAACGAGTTAAAGAATTAATGCTCAACGCTTAAAAATTGGTTGACCGAGTGTAAAATCTTAGGCGAAAGAGAAATGAACTTTTTCTGAGGTTAATTTAGTACATAAGTACTGGTGCAAGATATGAGACCGAGGCAGAGGGCAGGTATTTTATGTACCTCATGAGTCCTTTGAAACGCTATAGTAAGTTTTTTTGAGGAAGTAGGCAAAAGCATAATAAATGAGGGCGCAAGCAAGCCGAAGGGGAGGGCGCAAGCAAGCCGAAGGGGAGGGCGCAAGC
>NZ_JALKVM010000099.1:0-22843 GCF_057440575.1 Johannesbaptistia floridana | reverse complement strand
TCTGTCTTATTTTGCTGTTTGAGTAAATTTGAGTAGATTTTTAGAAGCGGTAAGACTTGCTAGTCGTTTTTCTCGCTGACGACAATAAAAATTAACAGTTAGCCCAGCAAATAGCCAAAAGTATAAACTAAATGATCTTAATCTAAACAAACGTTCTACAAAAGAATAGGCAAAAATAATTATTGTTAATGACTGCATTGTGGTCCCTGTTGCTTTTTCTTCTTCCGAGGTAGCGCCACGAATGACTTTTCCAGAAGTTCGGTACAGTTGCCAAAGAACTAACCAGTACAGCAAAAGTCCCGATATTCCGAAATAGGCGGTAATTGCAAACCAGTAAGTATCATCAAAAACATAGAGATTGCGTTGAAGTTGAGCTTGGTCATCTGGATTAAGAAATACTTCAATTCCTCTTCTGACTACACCTAATTCGGGACCAAAACCAAACCACAAACTTCCAGACTTAATTAAAGCATTTAAAGTTATCATGATTGTCCAACCTCGGGAATTTTCTGAAGTGCGTTGCCAATATTCTGAACTAAAAATTTCTGTAAAGTATGAAGTTAAATCATCAGAATTTTCTGGTGATACACTAGTATTGACTCCAATATTAGTAGTTAGTTGGAGAGAAGTATATATAACCAATGCCGCACTAGCAATAAACGCTAAAAACCATACAACTATAGCTAAATCTTTTCTTCTTTTCAAATAAAATAAGATTAAAAAAGGTACAAGAAGGGAAATAAGCAAAGCAGCCCGTTTTTTAGAAGCAAATAGTCCAAAATAAATAATTACTGTATTTATTAAATCTCTTAAGTTAGGAATAATCTTGTCATATCCTGTATATAGAGTTGTGACAATTAAAACAGAACCTATTAATAAAAATCCTGATAAATTAGCAGTATCTAAAAAAGTTCCACAACTTGCTCCTTTATGTTCTGCTTTACTGCAATTACCACCACTAATTTTAGCGTTAATACTTGTTGGGAGAAAAAACTGAATTGAAGCTATTATTCCTTGTATAATAAAAACCCTTTTGAGGTTTTTTAGTAACTTTTTAACTTGTAAGTGAGAAAAATCGAGATTAACTAGAGTATAATATAAAGCTAAATATCGCCAGTTAGTTCTTAAATTGGCGATACTTCCAGGAGGGGAAGCGTTATTGACAATAATTGATAAAAATGATGAAATAAAAAAAGCAACTACAGGAATATCAATTGGTGTTTTTCTCAGACCTTTTCCTAATAAAATTCTTTTGAGACATATATGACAGAATAATAAATAAATTATTATTTCTGGAAAAAAGCGAAGTAATGTTCTAACTGGTGAAGGAACAGGTAACCAAGCCATTATAAAATCCTCAAAAGGAGTATAAAGAGCAATTACACTAATTAACCAGAATGATAACTCTCCTTTTTGTATGGCATCACGATAAGGTAAAAATAGACGAAAAAATAGATTTTGAATCATTAGTTAATATAAGACTAAACTTTTTCTTGGGAGAAAATTGCTAGGATTAAATTGCTTTTAATTTTATTTTTTCTCATTTTGTTAATATTGTTAAGTATATATTAATTACTTTAACAAAAATACAACTAATTAGTTGTTTAACTAATTAAACGCTGAATTTCTACAGCATAATTAATAGCAGCACAGTTCCAAGTTGGTAGTTGATTGCAGATAGAAGGAGAAGACTCGTTTTTTAATTTATCCAAAATTATGGCAGCAGACTTTTGAGGATCATCGGGTATAACTGGAATAATAGCTTCATCTCCAACTTCTAAACTAGCTTGATTGGCTTGACTAACAATCACCCAGCGCTCAAAGGAAATAGCCTCAGCAATGGGAAGTCCAAATCCTTCATTATCTGAGAGAAAAACAATCGCCGTAGCTTCTCTATACCATTGAGCTAATTCTTGATCGTCTAAGTAACCATGGTAATTTACCCAAGATAAATCAGCAACATTTTTAAGAAAGGCTTCTCCCGAAGCTTTAGTAGTCTCATTCATGCCGCCTACAAGATGTAATTGCCATGGATGTTGACTTATTTCACGCAGTGCTTTAACCAAATTCACAGCTTCTGGAAGTCTTTTAGCATTGGGATCAATACGTCCTACCGATAAGAGAAAAGGAGTTGTGGGAACTTTAATTTCTACTGGAGGTAGATTTTTTAGAGAAGAATCTGAACCATTTAATATTGCTACTGATTTATCTTGCTTGTCTAAAGTGGGACGAAAATGAAGTAAATCTTTTTGAGTAGCGTTACTTACTGTAATGATTCGGCGTGAAAATCGCAGTGAGGCATCGAGATAAATCCAGGATCTCAAAGTAGTTTTCAGGTTGTTTCCATATTTGTTATTTACTTTCCATTCATTTACATCATGAATTACAGATAAAGTAGGAGGATGCCAGGGAAAAACCATTGGATTTGATAACCAAACAAGACCCTTAATTTTATGCTTTCTCAAATAATCTGGGAGGGCTGTTGCACACCAAATATATCGCCTCATGGGAGCATAATCAAGAAAAGGCAGAATATCCACGATTGTTGCTAAATCTTGCAGAGACGTAGTATTTTCAAAAGCATTGGGAGAAGCTAAAATTTTAACATTTATATCTCGATTACTTAGTTCTTCCACTAAAGGTGGTAGTAATCTTTGAAAATATTGACCAATGCCTAGACGAGGACCTCGATAATGAGTTATTAAACCTATAGTCATAATGTATTAAAAAAAGTGTTTTTTTATAAAATCTCTAAAATTCAAAATATTTGAACTAAAACAATTGATTAGATTCACAAAAGAAGCTTATAAATATTTACTTTTTGTCAACATTTGTAGAACTGAAGAAAGAAGCCAAAAAATTGTTACTCTGAGAACGACCCCAGTAAAACATTAACAATCCAGTTATAGATAATACAGAAAATGCTAATGCTCCTAAAACAATGGTTTTTGCTTGAGAACTATCATCTTCTAGGGGCAAGGAAGGTTCTGAGATAATCTGAAGTGAAGGATAATAAGTTGCGTAATCAGGTTTATCTAAATCAAGACGAGCTAAACCTTCAGCCAAAATCGATTCAGAAATTTGAACATCTCGTTTGAGACGAGTAAGAGTAAATTCTTCATTGGTAAGAGTTTTTAATCTTAATTCTGATTCTTTAATTTCTAGATCCAAAGTGTTTAACTGGGCTAATATTGCTTGAAGTTGTGTTTCCGAATTAACCAATTCTTTAATTAAAGCTTGTCTTCCCCCTTTTCCAATATCTAATCGAACCAGAAAATCTAAGCTGACTGGCTTGTCCAAAAGAAAACCACTACGCTCAATCATGGATTTTTGAGCAGTCTTTTGATTAGTTTTTTCCAAGAGAACCGGAGGACTATCAGCAGCCCAGAAAGAAGATAAGGTTTCTAGTTTTGCTGTAGCTTCTACATAATCTTGTAAACTATTTTGAAAAATTTGATCATCTAAAAGTATCAGAGCATCTTTAGCTTCGTTTGGGGTTAAGTTTAATTGACTGGAAAGCTGATTAAAACGTGCTTCAAGAGATTTTATTTCTGTATATAAATTAATCCGTTGAACTTGTAAATTTTCTAACTGTTCAGAAAGTTGTGGTATTTGATTTAGTTCTTTTAGAACTGATTGTTTTCTAAATTTAACCACTTCTTCTTGAGCGTTTGTTAGTTGTTGACTAGCTAACTCTAAAACTTCTAAAGTTTCTTTATCTTGACGTTGAGCTTCTGCTTCCCTTAATGCAGTGATTCTAGTAACCCAGGCTTGATAAAATGCCTCAGCTTTTTCCTTAGCCATTTCAGGCGTTTCACCCATAACTTCAAATTCCATAATTGTTGTTCCCTTCGGTAACCAGATATTGGGCAAGCCAAATTTTTCCACCGACATATCAACTTTTTTGGCTGCACTTTGAAGAACACTATGTGTAAATGCAATATATCTGTAGTTATCGCGAGGGTCTATTTTTCCTAGAGAACCGTAGGGAGTTTCACCACCTCCATCGAAAGTTTTTCCTGTATCAGGAAGTTCAATAGAAGCTTGGAATCCTCCACTAGAAACAATTGCCGCACCTCTACTAGTATAATTAGGTGTTAAATTTTGCAATATTAAAAATACTGCGCCCCAAATCGCACAGTTTAAGAATAATCCTATTCCCAGAAGCCAAATCATTGATTTAGAATTATTTGATTGGACTATTGATTGAGAATTAGAAGGTAAAGAGGTTTCCATCGTGTGATCTTTCATTTTTGATAAGTTACTACTGACGACAATTTTCCCATTTTATGTTTTGATGGCAATAGTACTATCTTACTAATTTAATGAGTATACTTTTTTCTAAATGGCAAAATATAGTATATAGTCATGAGATATATTGAAGATTTTTCTAAGGGAGACACCAGGTCCAAATATTTGTCAATGTATTTTTTATATTCTTGGTTAGTCATTTTCTTCATCCAATAACTACCTATGCCCCTAGCAAACATTCTATGGCAAAATTTTCTCATTTCTGGAAATCGAAGTAGTAGAAGATAACTTATCACTATGTTTCTTTCGTGTAAAGGAGATACATGATTTATGCTTGTAGTAACATTATTTCCATGTATTCCTTGTTCTACTAGTTTTTCATCGAGAAAAAAACCAGGACTCATGATTAAAGCAGCAATACGTAAATAGCGATCCGCAGAAGTATTTATAAAACTTATTATAGGTATAGGTAAAATCTTCTCTAAAAGAGAACGTCTGAAACATAATCCTGATGTAGGTGTGGGATAAAAAGGCAGTTTACCCTTTTTAATATTTTCTCTAAAATCATATTTATCAGTTCCTTGTCTAGAACTCCATTCAGGAAAAGAACGAGTGGACCCTAGAATTGTACCATTTTTTTTGTCCACTAATGTGAGCGGATGAAAACACCAGTCTAAATCAGGATTTTCTCGAAAAACTTGTGCTATTTTAGCTGCTTTTTGTGGTAAAAAAACGTCATCAGCATCTAAAAAACAAATAATATCTCCTTGACTGACAGCAAAGCCTGCGTTGAATGCTGAAGCTTGACCCCCATTGCTTTTTAAAACTGGAATTATTTTGTTTCCGTAGTTAGCAATTATTTCTTGAGAATTATCAGTAGAACCATCATCAACTACAATAATTTCTCTTGGGGTATAAGTTTGTGCTAAAACGCTATCTACAGCTTCTGATAAAAAGCATCCGTAATTATAATTATTAATAATAATACTTATTAACTGATTTTCCATTTTTTTACTAAATTTCGTTTTGTATAGCAATCCTATATGAGTCGTGAAAATAAATATAGGTAGATTAGGCTTCTCTAGCTAAATCATTTTTCATAAATGACTTAGGATTGCTATATATTGATTTTATATTAAAATTCACGATGACGAGAAAATTTTTTTCTAGCAAGAGAACGGTAGATTATCCAAAAAATAGTTTCTAGTTTTTCTCTGAGAGAAGATGATGACCAATAATTCATAATTATTTGATTTAATTTGACTTGATTATATGCCGAAGACTTCAAAATATCCACAATGCCACTAGCAAATTCGCGAGTAGCATATCTACTAAATTCTGGAAATTTATTCTGCAACATCGAAGCGTTTGTAACTTTAGCCAACCCTTGTACTTTATTAAAATTTTTATTGTAGTTAAAATTGTTCTCGCCATGAATATATTGAATAGCTAATGCTGAATCAAGATAGTATCCTTTGCTAAGGGCTATGGATACAGTAGTAATATAGCGATCTGCACAGATTCGAGTTCCTTGTAATTCAGGCATAGGTAAAATCTGTTGTATTAAAGATTTTTTAAAACTTAAGCCAGTTGTTGCTGGGGCAAAAAATAATGCTTTTCCCCGTTTACGTATTTCGTTTCTAAAATCGCAAAGACGAGAGCCTTTTTCGTAACTCTTACCCAAAGATTTTTCAGTTTTATTATCTTTGATCTCAAGAGTATGGAAACACCAAGCAATCTCAGGATAATCGTTAAAAATTTTTACAACTTCAGTTACTTTGTTTGGATAGAAGTAATCATCAGCATCGAGAAAACAAATAATTTCTCCATGACTACTAGCAAAGCCCGCATTGAAAGCAGATGCTTGACCTCCATTTTCTTTGAAAATAGAAGTAATCTGGTCTCCATAACTAGCAATAATTTCTTGAGAATTATCAGTTGAGCCGTCATCAACCACAATAATTTCTAGATTAGAATAATTTTGAGCAAGAGCGCTATCAATTGCTCTTGATAAAAAACCTCCATAGTTATAGTTATTAATTAAAATACTAACTAAAGTATTTTTTAACATTATTTTTCTCCTGATTTTTGTGTATTTTTAAACAGATTAAATGGATTGAAAAAAATAGTAGCATTGAGGTTTAAATATTTTTTTACTAAGATAGCATCCATAATATTTACAGTTCCTAGGCTTATAGCAGTTGCCATGGCAGCTCCTTCTATTCCCCATTGGGGAATCAAAACCAAGTTTAAAACAATATTTGATACTGCTCCAAAACCATCACTAAATACTTTAAAACTTTCATATTTAGTCATAATTAATAACCAGTTAGCTGCACAAATAATTGAGTTTATCAGTTGACCCAAACATAAAATCATCAGAGCATAATAACTTTTTGAAAATTCTGGACCAAATAATAGTAAATATTTATGCCCAAAAATTCCTAACATCAAAACCATTATCGTAGCCCCTAGAGATACAAAAAAAGTACTCTGAGAAATCACTTTTTGAAGTTTTTTAAGACTTCCAGAACTATATAAATCAGCAATAATTGGAGCTAAAACAGTGTTAGCCGCAAAAGGTACAAAGAAAACTAGCTGAGCTGCTCTAGTAGCAGGTAAATATAAACCAGCTATTTCGGTGCCTTTCATTGAGCCCAACATAAGTATGTCGGATCGGGAATTGATCAAAAAAGTACTGCCTAGAAATACTAAAGGAAGAGCACTTTTTAACCAAACCTTTGCTTTATATTCTGGTGCAAAATGTTTAACCTCTGTAGGCAAAACTTTTGCTAAAATTTGCATTCCTATGATTAGTGTGATGATAACAGCTCCCAATTGAGCGGCAATTACCCAGAAAGCATTGAAATTATCTGCAAAGATAAAATGTAGAATTACAGCAAAGCCCATTGTTAGTAGAGGAGCTAAAATAAGTTCTGGAAAAAGTCCCCAAAAATTATGATGTAATCCTCTCATCACAGCCATACGCAAATTTCTGATTGCTCCTATTGGTAGGAGTAGCATGGCTAAAGCAAAACTCGACAAAATTTGATAATTAGCTTGTTCGGTAACAAACCAAGCTACACCAGTGGCGATTAAGCCCACTCCTATTGACAAGAAGAGTACTATAAAATTAGACCATTTTAATATTCCTTGAATTAATCCCCAATTTGACTGACTTCGATAAACTGATACTTCACGTATTAACAAGTTATCAAGACCAAAAGTCGAAGGCAAAATTAAAACCCGAACCCAACTAATTATGTAAGCATAAATACCAAATTCAGCGACACCCAATAAGCGAGCTAGTAGAATACTACTCAGAAAACCTAGACCTGTAGAACCAACTCTCAGTCCAAATGTTCCTACAATTTTTTTAAATAAACGTTGCTTGAATTTATTGTCCTTTTTGAAAAAAGAGTTCAATATTTTTCTAGCTCGTGAGTTTTCTTTCATAGAATTTTACTTTTTATTTTTTTATTGTAGACCTAAAGATCTATAAAATCTTTAGGTCTTCGTTAGATAAATTATGGCTTAAATCCAAATTAAAAAAGCTGAAGAATCTCTATACCATTGACTAAAGGATTTTGTACTTCAGGTAAAAATTCAATATTCAAAGTACCATCAGTCACATTGACTATATTACTAATCATGCCACCGACTCGATGACCGAACTGTTCAGCAAGGTCGATGTTATCAAGATTGCTCAACACAGTCCCCTCTATAGCTACATCAAAAATTCTGTCTCCCGGATTTTTACTTTTATTCCAACCATTACCCATGAATAATCGCACTTCATAATTTCCAGGTAGAAGTTGATCAAAAGCATACTGCATATTAGGTAATCTCCAATTATCCCAACGTTCACTGTTAAAGAGAGCATCAGGAGTAGTTTGCGGTACGGTTGAGCCAGGAATCGTAGGGTAAGAACTTGTTTTATTGCGCCTTGATTCAATGAGAAAAGGACTATTATTGCTAGATGTGTCGGCTGACCAGGGAATATCTCCATCAATGGCGGCTATTTGAGGACCACCGGAATTAACACGATGAATAACTGTCCCCTCTGGTGCATCATCATCTGATATGGTAACTGTAGCGGTATTTTCTGAACCAATAATCACATCACTATTTTCAGAAGTGATTGCATCGAGAGTAATAGTAATCTCTTCAGTTTGTTCAATCAGAGAATCATCAACTACAAAAATATCAATAGGCGCCGAGAGACTACCGCTAGGAATATTAACTGTTCCTGAGAGAGCAGTATAGTCAACATCAGGAGTAGCACTACCAGTAACAGTATAGCTAATTTCTGTGTCAAAGCTTGATATCTCAGAAAGACTTAAGACAAACTGACCATTAGTATTCGGTTCAGAAGCATCGACAACAGAGCTTACACTAACCTCTTTTTGGCCTTCAAATTGCAAGTAGATTGGATCTGTTACCGGACCTAGAGGTAAATTATCCTTTGTCGGGTCAATAATACTGCTGACAAAACCTAGAGGTACTTGATCTTCCCCTGGAAAATTATAGTTAGCAACACCTGAAAAATCAAATTGGTCGGAAATATCTTGAGGTTCACCAGTTAAGAGAACATCTACAGTTTGAAATTCTACTGCATTATTAGCAGGAAAGTCTGAAGTTGCCAAGGCATCTAATTGTGCTTGGAGAGTGGGAGCATAAGCTTGTTCTTGTGTATCTCCATTGAAAAACTCGTTGGTTACAGGTTGAATCAAGCCTTTAGTTAAAACTACTCTTGCTGTTTGGCCCGCAGGTCCATTAACAATAACACTTGGAGAATTTTGGTCATAGGTTCCTACCTCTCCCGCGTTAAGTCCATTAACAGTGAGAGTAGATGATAGATTAGGTGAAGTCTCCGAAGCGATTCCTTGAGCGCCAGCTTGGTTACCGACACCCTGTAACTGTCCCGTTGCTGTAGCACCATCAGCAAAGGTAACTGTAAATGTTGAGCCAATTAACTCAGCACCTGAAACACCACCTACATCCCAAGCAGGATTAGTACCAGCATCAAGTGTAGTTTTTTCAGACCCAGCCACGGAATTTGGGTCCATATCAATGGAAAAGCCCAAGGTTTCTCCTAACTCAAATCCATTATTATCAGCTTCATCAAAAGTTAGCCTCAAAGTTTCATAACCTGCTGTACCACCAGCACCCAGATAAGAAGCAGAACTAGGAGCATTGACACCAGTGTTACCTTTTGTATTAAAAGTTAAGGACTTGAAAGCTGTATCACCGGCTATGCCAAAGGGGTCAAAGACCGTATCAGGATAGAGGGCGTTAGTAACATCAATATCAACTTGGGAGATCTTTTTTTGGCCTGTGTTAGTAAGTTGAAATGAGTTGCTACCGAAGTTGGATATTTGAACATCATTATTATTGAGGGTAATAGTTAACTTTGCTTCTCCGCCATTTTCATTGACATCAGTAACAGTTATGCTGAGGGTCTGAAGGTCAGTGCGTCCTGTTGAGTCTTCAACAACTACTTCAAGTTGATAGATATTATCACCATCATTATCCAGAGGGTTTTCAAAATCAGGAGCTGAGTTAAAACTTATCACTCCTGTATTAGGGTCGATATTGAAGAAAGCGGCATCGGCACCTAATAAAGGTTGATAGGTTAAGCCGTTACCTTCTGAATCCCCATTAGTATCTGTAGTATTAATATCGATCACATTGGTTTGATTCTCAGGAAGAGATACAGAGTTAGGGGAAATAATCGTCGGAGCAAATTCAAGAAGTGTTTCTGACGAAAGAATTTCAATCCCTTTTAAGGCAGTATTTTGAATCTGATGCAAAAACTCTAGGTCAATGGTATTATCCTCAGCCGTGAGAGTATGAGACAACATAAACCCGCCATATCCTGCTGTTGCGTAGGGGTCAATATTATCAAATGCAGTAGGAACAATTCCTTCAACCGATACATCAAATGCTCTTTGCCCTGCCGCCACAATAGGTTTATAAATCTCGGCGAAATACAATCTTACTTCCACCTCACTAAGTGAGTTAACAGGAAATTGCCATTGCATGTTATCTCCAGAAACAGAATCCCAACGTTCTGATTGAAACATATCTTCGGAAACACTGAATGGTAAACTAGGATCGCTGATGTCAACCGATGAAGAAGTTGTATAAGTTGTATCCCCACCACTGCCAATTCTAAATACAGATGGATTATTTTCACTATCTTCACTCCAAGCCGGGAGAGAAGCATCGGCCGCTGCTATTTCTGGCCCACCTACATTGATACGATAGAGGGGTTCTAATTCATCATTATCAGTAATGTTAACAATCAGGTTAGGAACATTGACTTGATTATAATTACTATCATTGGTAGTAATTTGATGGGTAACTTCTCCTGTATGATTGTCTTCAAAGACATCATCGTCAACAGCTTCAATATTCACTACTTGAGGTTGATTCCAATTACTAGGAGTAAAAACTACTTGATTTTTATCAACTGTAATTTGAGAATCCGGTGATAAGTTTACTGTCACATTTTGGGTGGGTTGAGTAGCCAAAACCAAAGAATAAGTATCAGCAAAACCTCCCTCAGCCACTTCATTAGTTCCGTCAGTTTGAATCAATACCTCAGGTACGTCATTATCTACAATATTTACCCTTAAGCTAGGAATACTCTGTTGATAATCAAGATCATCAGTAGTAACACTAATTTGATGAGTAATCTCTCCTGCGTGGCTACTTTCTAAATCACTATCATCTACAGCTATTAAGGTTATTTGTTGAGGTTCAGCCCAATTAGTAGGAGTAAAAATTAATTGAGTCTTGTCTAGAGTTATTTGGGAGTTAGGAGATAAGGTTACCGTAACATCTGAGGTTGGTTGAGTACTTAAAGCCAAAAAATAAGTATCAAAAGAATTCGGATCTCCTTCTGTAACTTGAGTTGAAGCATTACTTTCTGTAACAACAAATTTAGGAGTAGCAATGGTTAAGTCGAGAAAATCAGCAGTAAAAGGACCTGAAGCGTTTTTGGCAGTGGAGACCATCGTTACCACTGGGGCAATCTGAACTCCATTGATAGTATTTTCTCCCCGTAAGGCTGTGGCCACTGGACCTGTGGTATTTAACTGTATAGGAGAACTACCTATTGATTGAATATCAGACCAAACTCCCTGTATTTGATAGCGAAAGGAGGGGATTACTTGTAAGTTTGTTTCGTCAACAGTTAAGAAAAATTCTATTTTATCGTTATCAATAGCCTGGGAAAATTCTGGAGGAGCATTGACAACTTGAGTATATTCAATCCCATCATTTTCTTCATAAACTACTTTGAATTGGGCCCCATTACTATTGTCAGCTACGACTTGGATGGTGATTAAATTTGACATACTACCATCACCCAAGGCTATCCCCATAGAAGCTGGATCACTGATAGTGGTACCAAGTCGGCTAATAGGATTAAATACAGGTACTCTAACAGTGTATTTTTGCACATCAGTTGCTGGCAAAAAACCAGTTTGAATGGCATCTCGTTGATCGTTTCCTGTGCCGCGAAAATCTCCAACAGTTACATTCTTAACCTGAAAGATACCGGGAGCGCCACCTCTAATTGTATTATCAAGATCTGTTAAACCATCTAGGTACTCTGTTCCATCTATCATCCAACCAGTCATGCCAATATTGTATTCTCCTGACGGACCTGGATGAACACCACTATCTGCTGGATTAAAATCCCAAAAGAGAGTCTCTCCAGAAATAAGCGGAGTGTTTATACCATTATCGGGATCATATTGTAGAGGATCGACATTATCTTCTAAATTGTCGTTATCTTGATCAAGATCGGGAGCAACTGGAGTACCGGGGACTAAAGCAGTGATACTATCAGTACCAAATTGAGTAATAAAGATTGAATCACTAAATTGCTCAGTTCCAATAGCAAAAGATTCAACATCTCTTAAGTCTAAGGGTGTTCCCCCCACAAAAAGGGGTGATATATCAGTGAGATTGGTTCCATCTTGAGTTCCATCTCCCACAATTTCCATGAAGTAGATATTACCATTAAAAGCTGCTGTAGCTAAAATTTCTGCTCCTGCAACGTCGGTAATCGGATTGCTTCCGGTGGCTTTCCCTGCCAAGTATTCAGTTAGGCCATTGGAAGAACTATTAATAGTCACTAAAGAACCATCTGGGCCTTTATTGGTTCCAAAAGGGTTATCGCCGGGAGCGAGATAAACTCCTGCTTCAGGATTGGTAAAACCGCCAGCAATTTCATTCCAATCCGAGGGAAGGTCATCTTCAAAGGTGTTGGGATCATTGTTGGGATCGCTAGGATCTGTTAGCTTCGTAACTATAGGCGTACCACTATTAGGATCTACGTCATACAAACCAGCCCCTGGACCGGAAGCATAAATAGGATTTGGGTGACCAGCATATAATCCTTCTGTAACTAAATGCAGATTATCGGGATCTGAATCGTTTCCCGTGTCCACATTAATATTGGGGTTGTTAGTAGCTACCTGACTACTATCAAAAATAGGTTGACCATTAGCATCTAGGGCTATATCTCCCCAGTTGTTATTAGGACCATTATCAAAAGTATAAATATTATTATTTTCAGTAATTACTATGTCGTAGGCATTGCGATAACCCATGGAATATACTTGTACTGGTCCATTCGGGTCATATTTAGCTTGATTACGACCGTCATTACCTCCAAAAGTATCCGCCGCTTCGGCATCAGCAGGATCGGTAACTCCTACTACTGTGTCTTGTCCTGCTACATTATCAGTACGAGTGGGATCATTTAAGGTTGGTAAAGCATATACGTAAGGATCTACATAATCAGTTCCTCCTTTCAAACCTTCAGTAGCTTCTATTTGCTCTAACTGCGTTAAATCAATACGTAGTACTGCTGCCGAGTAGTAATATTCTGGAAGCCAGGCAAAATTATTACTCGGCCCTCCTCTATTGGTATTACCTCCTGATACTGCATACATAATTTGGTGAGGTTGCCCATTCACCATTTCTGTTCTAATATCCATTCCATTAATTGAATGGTTTTCTTCAGATCTCGGTAAACCAATCACCAGGTCTGTCTTTGTCCAGCTACCGTTGTCATTTTTGACGAGACGATGAATAATACCTGAGTTAGTGTCTATGTTTTTCTCACTACCACTATTACCTCCGCCAATACGAGGATCGCTAGAAGATACATATAATACAACTTCTCCAGCCGGTCCTTCTTCTGCAACTATTCCCGTTACTTGGCGACTATTCAAATTGGTATTTAAAGTCCCGTCATCATTATGATTAGGAGTATTTTTCACTAAATCTGTTTGATCAGAACCACCTTTATTGTTAAGAACAAATTTAGAGATAAATCCATCATTGTCAATTATTGGCTTGAGATTAAAAGAACGAATTAATCCATCTTGTTGTGATACATACAAACGTCCGTCAGGACCAAACTGAAGTGATGTAGGATTATTTAAACCAATACCTTTGAGGTCTACTTCAATTTGCTGAAATTCGGGTGATAAAGCCATATTATTTTCCTCTCATATTTATGTAAACAAAATCAAATTTGGAATTTGTTTGAAACAAAATCAAATCAAATAATACAATATAGTGTATTACGCTATAGATAAAAAAACAAGACAAAGCTAACTGTCATTTATTTGTAATAAATACAAGAGCTTCATAAAACGCATCAAAAAACCTGAGGGCTTTTTATTTAAAGGCATAACCTTGAGCTATGTGTGTATTACTTGTTTCGCCAATTGCCAATTTTGCGGATTATCACACTTTTAGCTACGCCAACCTGAGGAGGTGACAGATGAGAGTTAAAGTGAAGACAGGTTTGTTGGTTTTACGGTGTTAGGGTATTTTTATCTATTTTAATAGATTTTGAGCGTTGTAACCAATCTATCACAAAAAATAAATTTTTCCCTTGCCCAACTTCTATAACTTAAATCGGTGTCTATATCCTAGTCATCTTGTCACCTCCTTCAGTACGCCAACTCCAGCTATTGTTGCATTTTGAGGAATATTGATCAACAATTTACTTCTGAAGTATTTTCGATAGATGTATTTTCAAGTAATGTTTTCAGGGAATCGGTGAAAAATTTTTCCAACAATCGAGCATAGTCTTTTACGTCCCTTTTGTTAGCAAATTCTTGTTGAAAACGTTCTAAACTCCATTGTTTCATCGAGTTCAGTTGATCTTGATTATACAAAATACTATCAAGTTTCTCCTCGCAATCCTCTTGATTTTTAAAATAGCTCGCTTTTTCTCCTGCGACCCATTGGTTAAAAAGATTGTCATGTGCAAGCACTGGTGAACCCGCAGCCAAAGCCTCTACTAATGAAGGATTAGTTCCGCCTACTGTATGACCATGAATGTACAGTTTACTGTACATTCTTAAAGCTTGTACTATTATAGGATCGTAAATTCCTCCTAAAAAAATCACCTCATCACTAGAAGCTTCCATCACTTTTTGGTGATATTTAGATTCTTCGGGAAAGTAATTGCCTAACACTACTAGTTTTAAATCACGATGTTTGCTAGAAAAAGCAGAAACAATTTCTAAAATATTATTTTCTGGTTCAGGTCGTGCAATAACTAATGCGTATTTTCCTGGATTTAAGTTATATTCCTCCAACAGACTAACTTCTGGAGCAATTACTGACTCTGTACCGTATGGAATGACAGTTATTTTTTTTGGAGAAACACGAGTAGCCAAATGTTTTTTGATTTCTGGATGATCCGCAATTAAATGATTTCCAAACCAACATCCCAATCTTTCATTGACATATAGCCATACTTTCGCTGAAAAGCTCCATTTTTTCCTTGACCATTCGAGCCCGTCCATATTGATAACATTAGGAATACCTAACAAGCGATAAAATAGGGAAAATATAGCCGTATTGTAACCTAATGTTAAAATTACATCATACTTTTTGAGAGAGTGTAAAGTTGATTTAAAATCAAATACAATCGTGGACAAAGCCGTGTTACCTGTAACAGGAATATGTACTAACTTAATGTCTTGCCAATATTCTTCAAAAACCTTCGCTCCTGAACTATCTTCTTCTTGGCAGTAAACTGTAACTTTCCAACCAATAGAAACCAAATATAAGGCTAGGCGTTCAGCAAAAGTTTCAAAACCACCGTGTTTTGCAGGTATTCCATGACATCCTAAAATCGCTACGGAAGGTTGATTTTTCTCCGGTGATTTAGTATTGCTTACCAAGTGCAATTTATCCTTAAGATTTTCGTTCTTTATGATGTTTCCTTTCATCTTTCCGCCCTCATGGAGACTCTCGCTAAACCTCTCATCAGGTTAGCTATGAGAGGAAATGAGGGACATAATTTATGTGGCATAGTTATATCCATCCGCTTTGTGAATAGGTTTACAGTATTTGTGGCTAATACCTTGAACTGTTTGGTTAGCAGTTTTAATGTTAAAACTACTTATTATGTTATAATAGTATTCTATGGTGTATTTTTGTGTTTGAATTTTTATTCAGTGTTTTTACCATAGCATATTTTCTGAAAATATGCGAAATCACTTGTGTGCTTATCATCACATCAAGTAATCATCGGAATAGGTATCCTTTGCCGTGAGCTAAAAAAATTATGATCCATAATCTCACGAAGATTAATACACGTAAAGGTATGGGAACGATTATGATTATGAAACTAATTTATTTTTCTCGATGAAATTTTATATTTCAAGAAGTCACTTACTTGAAGTAAAAAAATATCAATAAAAAACTTCACATGAATTTGTAGCAAAGAAATTCAGCCATCTTGTCAGGTAGAATCCTTAAAAAATTTATATTATAGCAAAGAGCAGCCTGATATTTACACTTTTTTCTTAACCAAGAATGACTCAAACCCTTGTATAACAAGGGCTATCAGTTCTTTTGCTAGTTATCTCATTAATCTCTTTGTAACCTTGTTAGGTTCTACTGGTCAAGATCTAGGATCTAAGTTAAAATTTTTATATCCCCCCCTAGGGGATTGCTATAATGCTATATTAATAAAAGTAAAGATAAGTAAAGAATATTAAAATAACATTGACTAATCAAACTTTAACCAAAACTAAAATAAAAATATCTCAATTACCTCTAACTTGGTCCATATTCTGGGCCTCAGGCTTCTTAGTATCTGTGCCAGTGTTTGCTCAAGCACCATTAGTGCGCTTTTACCCTTGGATAAGTTTACTATGTACTTTGATCTGGCTATGGGTAGCTAAATTACTATATTCAAAATCACCAACTAAAATTTGGGGAGACTTGTTATACGGATTTAGTTGGAGTTGGTTAGCAGGTTCGATTTATTGGGGTTGGTTTCGCACTTTTCCTTTAATTCATATTCCCATTGAGGCTATCGGATTACCATTCGCTATTTGGTGTTTATGGCGTGGTATTGGCAAGATAGGAAACAGCTTTTACCTCGGCTCTCTCTTAGGCACTGCTGTTACAGATTTATATTTTTATATTAATGACTTGATTCCTTACTGGCGCCAGATTATGACTACTCAAGATACTGCACTAGCTAGTTTAATTTTGAAGCAAGCAACTACTGCTGTGGCAACTCCTTGGGGAATAAGCTGGGCAGTAGTTTTAGCTAATACACTTTTAGGAATAAGTATCTGGGCTTTACAAAAGTCTCATACTCAATGGTGGGCTTTTGCTGGAGCTGTACTCTGTACAATTTTAGTAGATGCTTTATTTTGGGTAGGTGCAGCCTTTGCTTAATTTAAGACTAAAGTAATTGCAGATTAAAGACGTTAGCAAAAACTATAGGTAAATCCTGGCGCACTTTGTTTATCTTTAAATCAGGTTTAAATTGAGTCAGGGTTCCTACTGGTTTGTTAGCAATTCCACAGGGAACTATCTTTTCAAAACCAGCTAAATCAGGGTTAATATTTAGGGAAAACCCGTGCATGGTAATCCATTTTTTAACTTTTATGCCAATCGCCGCCACTTTGTAACCGTCAATCCAAACCCCAGTTAATCCCTTGATACGTTCTCCTGATAAATTATAAGTTTTGACAAGTTGAATCATTACTTCTTCAAGTTGACGCAAATACCAGTGTAAATCTCTTTGATGATAGTTCAGATTAAGAATACAATAACCAACAAGTTGTCCGGGACAATGATAGGTAACTTCGCCTCCTCTCTCGACTCTGTATATCTTCTCCCCTATCTGACTAGGATTAAATTTAAGAAATTCTAAACTAGAGCCTGTACCTAGAGTGTAAACGGGTGGATGTTCTAATAACCACAGTGTATCAGGTAAGTTAGGATCTTCTAAACGTTCTGCTACTAATTGCTTTTGTCTTGACCAGGCGATTTCATAGGGAACTAAATTATCTTCAATAACTATACATTGTCTTTTTAAGTGTTTCATGAGAAAATGTCAAGAGATGCAAAAAAACATAAAGAGTAATTAAGTAGTTGATGTTTTCTTTTATACATAGTGTTAACTTAGGAATTAAGTAAGGAAGATTGAATTGATTTGTTTTAGATAGTAAATCACGTAATTCTATCAAAGGAAAACCAGAGCAATCTTATCTTAGTCAATCTATAGCCAACCAATTCCCTAGCTCTACAAAATAATAGCTAACCCTAGGGATAAGTTAACATATTGTAAATGATGGAGTAAAAGATTATGAAGCTTTTGATTCAGGGCAACAACATTGTCGTTACCGATGCAATTCACGATTATGTCCAACAGAAGCTAGAGAAGGCGGTTAAGCATTTTCAGTCTATCACAAGTAAGGTAGATGTTCATTTATCAGTGGCACGCAATGAAAGAGTTAATGATAAACACAAAGCAGAAGTGACAGTTTATGCTAATGGTACTGTAATTCGCGCTCAAGAAGGAAGCGAAAATCTTTACGCCAGTATTGATTTAGTGGCAGATAAAATTGCACGGCAACTAAGAAAGTATAAAGAAAGAAAATTAAATAAGAAAACTCATGCTCATGTGAAAACTACTGATATAGTGACAGAAGAACCAGTAGAAAATAATTTAATAGGCGATCGCACTCCCGAATTACCAGAGGAGGTGGTAAGAATGAAATACTTCACCATGCCAGCCATGACAATCTCAGAAGCTTTAGAACAACTAAAATTAGTAGATCATGATTTTTATATGTTCCGAAATAGCGCCACTAATGAAATCAATGTTATCTATATGCGCAATCATGGAGGCTATGGATTGATTCAACCCCGTCAAGGCACTCAAAACGAAACACACTCTTCTCAAGAAAGTAAAAAGTAAATACTCATATCTAACTAACTAAACTTATCTATTCCTGATAATAAACTGATAGAGTAGATAAGTTTAGCGATGATATACAAATTATCAAGAGAGTATGATCATCTAAAATATTTATAAAATAGGATGATTACGACTATGAAGGAGAAAATAATTTAGTTGTAGCGGTTGAAGTTTGGGGTACAAACGTAGAAGTTATGGCAGGAGAAAAAATTAATCCCCGTAGCTTTGAGATTTTACCCGGAGACGGTAGAAGTATTTATAACTAGGTTGAAAAATCAGTGTAGGTAAGTCCCTTGATCTATGCTATAATTATAGTCTACTCAAAAAATATCTTTGAGGAAAAACGCAAGGTTTTAACCGAGGGAAAGTCACAAACTAAAACTCTATTAAATTAGGAGCAAGTTAGGAGATTTTCTTTGTACCACAATATTTATGAATTCAGAATCAATGTCTTCCTCACAGCCTAATCCTTCATTCTCCATGGATGATTTTGCCAAAGCTTTAGATAACTATAGTTTTGACTTTGAAAAAGGGCAAATAGTATCAGGGAAAGTAATCCAACATACACCAGAAGGAGCTTTCGTAGATATACAAGCTAAAACTCCAGCCTTTATTCCATTGCCAGAAATTACCACAAGCACAGAAACCAATTTAGCAGAAATATTACCCCTAGAAACCGAAAGGAATTTTCTGATTATAAAAGAACAAAACGCCGAAGGACAAGTAACTCTATCCATAAGACAGTTAGAAATACAAAAAGCTTGGGAAAATCTAGTCGCTAAGCAAGAAGATGGAGAAACAGTACAAATATTAATCACAGGAACTAACAAAGGTGGGGTAGTAGGAGAAGTAGAAGGCTTATCAGGCTTTATACCGCGCTCGCACTTGGCCCAAAGAAATGATTTAGAATCTTTGGTAGGTCAAATACTTACAGCTAACCTCCTAGAAGTAGATTCAGAAAAGAAAAAGCTAATTCTCTCCCAGAGAAAAATAGTTCAAGCAGCAGCAATGAATGAACTAGCATTAGGAGAATTAGTAGAAGGAAAAGTAGCTAAAATTCAACCCTACGGTGTCTTTGTAGACTTAAACGGCGTCACAGGATTACTGCATATAAAACAAATTAGTAATCAACATATAGATTCTCTATTTAATTTATTTCAAGTAGGTGAATCAATTAAAGTGATGATTGCAGAAGTAGATGAGGTGAAAAGACGAATCTCTTTATCAACCAAAATCTTAGAAGAGTATCCAGGAGAAATAATCGAAGATAAAGCTAAATTGATGAATGACGCTGAAAATCGTCAGGAAAAAGCCAAGAAAAAACTTGAGATTTGATACCTAAATAAATGGTGAATTCTCTCCAAGAAGACCGAATTAGGGAATTAGCTTTTTTAGCTTTACAGGATATCTACAAAAATGATGCCTATAGTGATATAGCTTTAGAGAGAGTATTGCAATCTAGTAATTTAACTAGTAACTCTAAAAACTTAGTCTCAGAACTAGTTTATGGAGTAGTGAGAAGAAGAAGATATTTAGATGCACTAATCGATCAACTAGGTAAAAAAACAGCAAAACAACAACCACCAAGTTTGAGAATAATTCTCCATCTGGGGTTATATCAACTGATTTATTTAGATAAAGTGATAAGAGCGATCGCAGTAAGTAGTAGTGTAGAACTAGCTAAAAAATTTGGTTTGTCTAAATTAGCAGGAGTAGTCAATGGAATACTAAGAAATTATGAGCGTAAGCAAGATAGGCTAGTTTGGCCAAAAGACCCCATTACTAAAATTGGCACTCTAGAGAGTTTTCCAGATTGGTTAGTAGCAATTTGGTTAGAAGAATTGGGATTAGAAGAGACCATCACCCTATGTAAATGGTATAATCAGCCGCCTAATTTAGATTTGCGGATTAATCCCCTACAAACATCAAAAGAGGAGGTAGAATCTGCTTTAAAGGCATCAGGTTTAACAGTAACAAATGTTGACTACCTACCCCAAGCCTTAAGAATAGTGGGAAAAACCGGAGCAATTCAACAATTACCAGGCTATAACCAAGGTTGGTGGATTGTTCAAGATAGTAGCGCTCAATTAGTTACCCATTTACTATCTCCTCAGCCAGGAGAAACAATTATCGATGCCTGTGCCGCGCCAGGGGGAAAAACAACCCATATAGCCGAATTAATGGAAGATAGAGGGGAAATTTGGGCGTGCGATCGCCACAAAAAACGTTTAAACAAAGTTGAAGCTAATGCCAAACGTCTGCAACTAACCTCTATTAGTACCCAGGTTTTAGATAGTAGTCAAGACCAATTACCAATACAAGCCGATAGAGTATTAGTAGATGCCCCCTGCTCAGGAAATGGTACATTACATAAACGTCCTGATTTACGTTGGCGACAGACACCCACAACCATCGATAAATTAGTAGATTTACAAAAGAGAATTTTAACTCAAGCAGCTACTTGGGTTAAACCAGGAGGTATTTTAGTATACGCTACCTGTACCCTGAATCAAAAAGAAAATGAACAGGTAATTAAAGCTTTTTTAGAGAATAACCCCCAGTGGCGCATTTATCCCCCAGAAGCTGATTCATTTTGCCAAAATTTTGCTACTCCTGATGGTTGGATTAAAATCTGGCCTCATATTCATCAAATGGATGGTTTTTTTCTCGTCAGGTTGGTTAAATCTGGTGAACTTTTTTGAAGGTGAGCAAGTCTAAAAAATTAGTATATAGCGTTACGTAGACAAGGGACATTTTGATCCCCCCTAACCCCCCTTGAAAAAGGGGGGAAAGAGCTTTATTTTGATGTCAAACACCATAATGCGTAGGGCTATAGCAATCGCCCTAAAGGTTATGACAACTCAGAAAGCATTTCCCCACCTGCCTTCTGCTATTTTGATCAAACAGCATACCTAGGAGTAAAAATGGCTACAGAAGAAGAATATAGACATTTGCTGAACCGTATTAGTTTTGGTATAGCACCCCAGGATTTATCCAGAGTAAAGTCTATGGGAATTCAAACTTTACTAGATCAGCAATTATCACCTGAAAAGATTACTGAGTCTCAAAAACTCAGAGAAAAATTGAAACCATTAAAAACTCTCGAAATGACACCTCTTCAATTATTGAATAATTATGGTGGTAGGAGTAAACAAAAAAAACCAAAACAAGAAGTTATTCAAGAATCTCTAGAAGCTTATTTACTACGCAGTATTTATAGTAATAGACAACTAGAAGCAGTAATGATTGACTTTTGGTTAAACCATTTTAGTATTTACTTGCAAAAAGGTTTAACTGGTATTTGGATCGGTGCTTATACCCAACAGGCGATCGCCCCCCATGCCTTAGGGAAGTTTAGAAAACTACTAGGCGCTACAGCCAAACATCCAGCGATGTTATACTATCTAGATAATTGGTTGAATACATCTCCCCAGAGTTCCGAAGCTAGAGGTAGATTCAAAGGATTAAACGAAAATTATGCCCGTGAACTAATGGAGTTACATACTTTAGGAGTAAACGGAGGGTATACCCAAGAAGATGTAATTAATTTAGCCCGTATCTTAACGGGTTGGGGTTTAATTAGATTTAGGGAATCTACTAACAACGAAAGTAGTGGATTTTATTTTGACCCCAAGCGTCATGATTGGGGAAACAAAACTTTATTAGGTGTGACATTTTCAGGAGAAGGAGAAGCCGAAGTAGAAAAAGCTTTGGATTTATTAGCATATCATCCTCAAACAGCCCAACATCTTAGTTACAAATTAGTACAATACTTTGTGACAGACAATCCTCCCGAAGCCTTAGTATCAGATTTAGCAAAAACTTTTTTAACTAGTAAAGGAGACATTCCTACAGTTTTAAATCAACTGTTTACTCATCCTCTTTTTTGGGATAAAAAATATTACGATAACAAATTTAAGACCCCATATCAATATATTATTTCTCTCTATAGACTACATAATCAGAGAGATATTAATCCCCAAAAACTAATAGGGAGTATAGCACAATTAGGTATGTTACCCTATCATTGTCCCAGTCCTAAAGGTTACAGTTACACTCAAGATATTTGGCTAAATCCAGATGCTGTCTTAAAAAGATTAAATATAGCCATGAACATCGGTCGTAATTCTAATCTTCAGCCTGAAGAAATACCAAATATCTTAGGTAATGCCTTCTCAGAAAAAACTCTCACAGTTATTGCTAATAATTCTCCAGATCTCTCTATTTCCCTCTTTTTAGGCAGTCCTGAAATGATGTACCGTTAAATATAGCAAGCTCGCAAATAGATGTTTACAGTTATCATGAAAAGCCCCCCTTTGT
>NZ_JALKVM010000098.1:0-23139 GCF_057440575.1 Johannesbaptistia floridana | reverse complement strand
AATGAATTTTTCTGACCGCTAAATTAGTACAAGAGTACTCGTGCTTTGCTCTCAGTATAAGTATTTTATACTACACAAAGCCAAAAACATACTTTTTTACTTGTATTATCTCCCTTGTCTCCTTGTCTTCGTTCCTCCCGGAGTCTCGCTGTAGGGAAGGGGGGCTCAAGGTGGCTTGTCATCACCTCGTTTTTAGCATTTATTTTTCTATTTCAGATTATTCAATTAAAAAAGATAAAAAAAAGTCATGTCTGCTTACGCTTCAGAAATTTTAATTCGCTATCAACTAATTCCCTTACCTTCTTACCAAAATAACCATGGGCTTGATAATGGAATTGACAATCAAGGACTCGCTACTATCTTAAATAATATTTCCTACTATGGTTATGCTCTTTCAGAAAAAGCTTATAAAATTTTAGAGCAAACAGATTTAGAAACGGTTACAACTTGGTGGCAAGAAATTGAACCAGTTTTGCAAAAAATAACAGGGGAAGCCGAGAAAATGGGGGAATTTGTTGTATATAAAAATTTTCCCCAAGAAGTTTTAGCTATGTCTGAGGTGGAGTATTGGACAAAACAAATTTTAATGTATTGGGGATTTCCCAATGATTATTTTACCGAAGAAGCAAAGGAAAGAGCTAAATTAGACGAAAAATTAAAATTCAAAGTTTTACAACCTGCCCAAGAAAATTCTTTAAGAGAAATCTTTGACTCTATCCTTTATTTACCTAATCGTTGGGTGGAAGAGCAATGGCAAGATGTCCGTTATTTATTAGATGATTTTTTATATTTAATCAATACGGATAAAATTGGTTTTAAAGAAAATTTAATTCAAGTATTAATTTATTGCTTGGAACAACAAAAACCGATTAAGGTTAATTCAGCAACGGATATCTTACGATTAGCAGTGGGTTTATCTGAGGGAGATATTAGTTTAAAAACTCGGGGCAAATTTCGGACTTTTAAGCGTTCCGAAAGAAGATATTTATTAAATTTATTAAATCAATGTACCCATTTAGAAGAAGATGTTTTGAGAAGAAAAAACACTTGGAAAAAATTAATGTTTGCCTTGCATCCAGGAGATTATTCTGATAGATTTCCTAGGGTAGTTAAAGCTTATAATTGCTTATATAATGACCAATCTCCCGAAACATTTAACGGTAAACTTGAAAAAGGATTAGCAGAAAAAAATAGTCAAGTTATAGACTTATTAAAGACTCGTCCCGGAGAATTTGTTCGGAGATTACATCACTGCTTATTGATTTTTGAGCAAGAAGCAGCTATAGGTTTTAAATCAATTATTCCCGAATTAAAACTCATTCAACTGTTAAAAATTCAGCGTTATTTGGAGACAGTTAATTATCGATTGTATAGGACAATTGCCCCTAAAGGTAATTGGACAAAAATGCAAATTTTAAAAGTAGAAGAAACAAGAGCATTAGACGAACAACTGGTAAAAGATATCTTAGAAGCGATCGCTCAAGAAATTAAAGCAAGAGTCAATCAATTCGCCCCGATTGTTAATTTAGAGCCTGAATTAGAGAAAGTCAAGCTACAAACCAATGATAGTGAACTTACTCCTTATGGACGTGGAACAATTTTCCCAATTCCAGAGAATATTAAATTTATTCGCACTGCTAGTTACTGGCGCTCAGGTGCAACCAGCCATGATATTTGGTACGATAACGGTTGGAATTTCTTTAGTGAAGATTGGACCCCCTTAGGGAGTTGTTGTTGGACTAACGTAAACTTTGGTCAGGGGGCCGCTGTTTTTTCTGGAGATCCCACCAATAGCAAAGATTCAGAAGGAAATGCTTGTCAATTAATCGATCTTTATCTAACTGAGTTATTAGCTAAAAATGTTCGTTATGCAGTGTGGAATATTCTTTGTTTTAACCGGGTTTGTTTTAATAAAGCTGAAAAAGTCTATGCTGCTTTACAGTGGGGGGAAAATCCACAAACAGGTAATTTATTTGAACCGAGTCGATGTCAACTATCTTTCCCTATTAAAGGGGATAATTTAACTAAGTATATAGCTTTGATTGATTTGTGCAAAAATGAACTGGTTTATCTAGATGCTAACTTATATGGAAAAGTAAGCTCTGCCAATGATAACTTACAAAGTTTATCGGAAACAATGCCAGCTTTTATGGAATATTTAGAAACCCTACCAAGTGTTTTTGACTTATTTAAACATCAAGATAAACCTCTATCAATCCTTTACTCTGATAAAAATTGGCTCTTACAAGATAATGAAGAAGCCTATGTTTTTCGTTCTGAGAATCAACATAATCAATTTACACCGTTTTCTTTGACAAAACTTTTGAGTTTATAGAAATTTACCTCTACTCAGACCCTCGCATCTTTACCCAAAGTTACTGGTGGGGGTTGAGTAATGAGTAATCAGTAATGAGTAATGAGTTCGGCAAACCCAAACAACCAACTATTACCATTTGTACGTTAATAGAAGGAGAATATCATACAGAAAAGTATGTTCAAGGCGATCGCTTAAAATCAAGTATTTTCCCTGAATTAAAATTGACTCCTGATGTAATTTTTCAAGCAGCAGAATAAAGATTCCCTGAACTCAGACCTCGCATCTTTTCCACTCATTTACTGATTGAGGTAGGGTGAACTCAGACCCTCGCATCTTTACCTAATGTTACTGGTTGTGGATGAATAATGAGTTTTGAAGTTTTGAGGTAATATGAAGTCCGTTTAATCAGTTATAGCAATGAGCGTTGTAGTGTTAACAATATTTATATTTACAGATCCCCCCAACCGGAAAAAATGCCAAAGAAGCGCCAGTTTTACCAGTAAGTAACCAAAATAGGCAACGGAGACAATCTCGGAGAATACGTAGCCAAGATTCAGATCGTTCTTCCTGTGAAGGTAAAGAAACGGGATGAAAAGCTAAACCACGACTACCAAAAACCAAAGTAGCGATCGCCACGGCGCGGGGAAGATGATAATCGGAGGTCAGTAAATACACGTAGCGGATATGATGAGCCGAGAGAGGCTTAAGACTACAAGTAAAGTTAGTAACCGTGTCAGTTGGACACAAGTCATAGTATACTCTATCTTGATTAATCTCAGTTTGATTTAACACTCTTTCGATAGGCGATCGCTGTTTTTGACCACAAGAAATCCAAATATCTAAATCAGGATGTAACTGAGCAAATTTTGCCCCTTGGGGAAAGCGGTCTAAATCACCACCGAGAATCAGAATAGCTTGGGGGTTACCAACTTGTAAACTGGTGATAGTTAGACGGATAGGGATAATTGCCAGGGAAAGAAGCATTAAAATCAAGAGAGATTTCTTAGAGAATATCTTAAATTTCAAACGGCGGGGAACTCTAATCATGAAGCATGTTCTAATTACCGGAGCTACTGGTTTTATTGCCAGTCATTTATTACCTATTTTATCGGCAAGAAACTACCAAATAACAGCAGCCACTCGCCGAGATTTCAACTCCTCTTACTTAGGGGATACCCAAGTAATCAAAGTGGGAGAAATAGACGGCGCCACAGATTGGCATCAAGCCTTAATAGGAGTTGATACTATCATACACTTAGCCGCCCGCGCCCATATTCTCGATGACAAAAGCGAAGATGTAGAGGCAGAATTCTTGCGCGTCAACACCACAGGTACAATTAATTTAGTGCAACAGGCAATTAAAGCGGGGGTTAAACACTTTATTTTTATCAGTTCAATTGGTGCAATGGCAACCCTATCAAGGGAGCAATTAACCCTACAATCTCCCTGTAAGCCTGATACCCCCTATGGTAGAAGTAAGTATAAAGCCGAACTAGCCTTAATTGAGTTAAGCAAAAATACTCAAATGCAATGGACAATTATTCGCCCTACTTTAGTTTATGGTCCCGGGAACCCAGGTAATATGGCTAGACTAATTAAACTAGTAAAATTAGGCTTACCTCTTCCTTTTTTAAGCATAAATAACCGTCGTAGCTTTTTATACGTGGGAAACTTAGTAGAGGCGATCGCCAAAATTATTGAATCCCCTGATTTAGCGGCACAACAAATATTTTTACTTAGCGATGGAGAGGATTTATCTACACCCGAATTAATTCGCCGTTTAAGTCAAAATTTACAACAACCTTGTCAATTATTACCGATTCCTCCTACCCTCTTAAGAGGAGGTGCAAGAATTGCTACAATTTTAGAATCTTGGACCAGAAAATCTATAGGTATAAATCAAACAACTATAGAGCGTTTATTGGGATCCCTCTATATAGATAATCAACATATTCAAGATACTCTCAAGTGGCATCTTCCTTATACTTTTGACCAAGGTCTCCAAAATACCCTAAAAAAATGAATAATTTAATTATTTTAACTATTCTCAGTTTTACTATTAGTTTGTTTACCGTTGCTTTAGTTAAAAACTATTTAGCTAAACAATTGATGGATATACCTAATCAAAGAAGTAGCCACACTCAACCTACCCCCAGAGGCGGAGGCATTGGCTTTGTGATTGCCTTTGCTATCACCAGTAGTTTAACTGGTAATTTTCAGTGGCTAATATTACTCCCCTTAGTGATTATTAGCTTAATTGACGATTATCGTGATTTATCGGCAAAAATACGTTATTTAGTCCAATTTATCACCGCTTCCATAGCAATTGCTGTTTATGGATATCTGGAGTTACCAACCATAGCTAACTTAGGATTACTTAGCCAAATTATGGGAGTTGGTATTACGGTGATTGCGATCACAGCCATGATTAACTTTTATAATTTTATGGACGGTTTAGATGGTTTAGTAGCTGGTGTTTGTGCGATACAATTAGGCTTTTTAGCTGTATATTTGTCTCAACCCTATATATGGCTATTAGTAGCAGCAATACTCGGTTTTTTACGCTGGAATTGGTCTCCTGCTCAGATTTTTATGGGGGATGTGGGTAGTACTTTTTTAGGGGCAATTGTGGCTATAACTATTCTACAGCTAAAAACAGAGCCCTTAACTATGTGGTGTGCCTTTGGGGTGACTTTGCCTTTAGTGAGTGACGCTATTTATACATTAGCACGTCGTCTTATTAAGAGAGAGAATATTTTTCAAGCCCATCGAACCCATATTTATCAAAGATTACAAAAAAAAGGTTGGTCTCATTCTCAAGTGGTGACTATCTACCTTCTGTTAACTATAATTATGGCTATTAGTATCAGTTTAGGTGAAATTACGGGCCTTGGTATCAGTGTGGTTATGATGATCTTAGCAATTGTGACTAGTGAGTGGTATTTACAGCGTTTGACAACATTTCAAGACCAAATTGAACTAAACTAAATCAAATACAGGTTAGATTAGTTAACTTAAATAAAAGTTACCTTAATTACCTGAATGTGAGGAGTAGACTAATAAAAGAGGATATGAAAAAGCAATTTATCAATTGGCTTTATTGGCATTATCATGCTCTATCTAGAACTAAAAAAAGACGCTTACTGATAGCAAGTGATACTTGTTTGTTTTTTATAGCAATCGTTAGTGCCTTTCTATTACGGTTCAATTTTTTTGATCCTTGGATAAAAATTTCGCAATTTTCTTGGCAAATTTTGTTACTTATTGCCATTAAGATAGTAGTGTTTCGCCTCAAGGGAATTTATCGCCCAATTGTTCGTTACACAGATATAGAATTTCTAGCTACCGCCATTCAAGCAGTTATTTATAGTTGCAGTACTCAAGTAATCTTAGCTTATTTATGGGGAGAATGGCCCCTACCTCGTTCAGTTTTGATTATTGACGCCCTTTTAACCCTGATTTTAGTAATTTATCTTCGCCTAGTAATTACTTGGGGTTTCCGTCAACTGAAATCTAGTACTTCTGATAACAAAAAAGTAGAAAACTTGATTATCTATGGTGCCGGAGTTGCAGGCAGCCAACTAGCTAGAGCTATAATTAGTGAATCTGGTTATTATTTAGTAGGTTTTATTGATGATAATCGTGAATTGCAGCAGCAACTTATCCAAGGTAGACCAGTTTATGGACCACAGGATCTAGCAAGACTGTATAGAAAAAAACCCTTTAGTACTGTAATTTTAGCAATTCCCTCTCTCTGTAAACAGAGAAGACGAGAAATCATTACAAAACTTCAAGATTTACCGATTATGGTGAAAACTGTTCCGAGTTTAACAGAAATACTTAGTCATCAAGCGCCAATTAGCGATATTCGTAATGTAGATGTAACTGATTTACTGGGAAGAGAGGAGATTCAGCCAGATCCACAATTACTAACCAGAAATATTACTAATAAGTCGGTGTTAGTAACCGGAGGTGGAGGATCAATTGGTTCAGAATTGTGCCGTCAAATAGCTGAATTAGAACCTAAATGCTTGATAATCTACGAAGTTAGCGAATTTTCTTTGTATAAAATTGATATAGAATTAAGAGAAAAATACCCTGAGTTGCAGTGTTTTACCTATTTGGGTAGTGTGACTAATGAAACTCATTTGAAAAGAGTATTAGATAAGCATCAGGTAGATACAATCTATCACGCAGCAGCTTATAAACATGTACCTTTAGTAGAAGCTAATCCTGCCCAAGGAGTTTACAATAATGTATATGGAACCCTGGTAGCAGCTCAATGTGCGATCGCTACCCATGTTAGTAATTTTGTACTAATATCGACGGATAAGGCAGTACGACCAACGAATGTTATGGGTGCGAGTAAACGGGTGGCGGAGTTAATCATACAAGCTTTGAGTGTATCTTCTGGGGAAAGTAAACCCCACAATACCTGTTTTGCGATAGTAAGATTTGGGAATGTTTTAGATAGTAGCGGTTCTGTGGTACCTCGTTTTCGACGCCAAATTTCTCGGGGTCAACCCTTGACTGTAACCCATCCTGAAGTAACTAGGTATTTTATGTCTATTCCCGAAGCAGTACGCCTGGTAATACAAGCAGGTGCCATGGCGAAGGGTGGTGAAGTATTTCTGTTAGATATGGGAGAACCAATCAAAATTTATGACCTAGCTTTACAAATGATTCGCCTAAGTGGTTTAATACCAGAACAAGATATTCCCATTCATATTACTGGATTACGACCAGGAGAAAAACTCTATGAGGAATTGTTGATTGATAAAAATAATAGTAATCCCACAGAACATCCTAAGGTTTTCTCGGCCTATGAACAATATATACACTGGAGAGAATTAGAACCATTGTTGATGGCATTACTATCTAAAAGTGAACAGAATCAAGATGAACAGGTAATTAGATATCTCCAGGAATTAGTACCAGAATACCAAAGTTCTAAGGATAAACCTAAATCAGAGATTCTACCAACCTTTAAACCATCAAATAATGGTGTAGGTTATGCTAATTTAAGTCAACATCCCACCACTAAATCGGAGTACCGATTATAGTGGGCGGAAAGATGAAATTAGGTAAATTGAATTTAAATCAACTAAAAGGACAACCACAAGCAGTAGAATTGTTAACAAGGGCGATCGCTTTAAATAAGATCGCACCAGCTTACTTGTTTAGTGGTCCTGAGGGAGTCGGCAGACATTTAGCAGCTTTAGGTTTCGCTCAACTGCTACTCTCTCAAAACACTACTTCAGAAAAAAAGTCTCTGATTGCTAAACAAGTGTTAGATTACAATCATCCTGATTTACTCTGGGTAGAACCAACTTATTTACATCAAGGTCAACTAATGACAGCAACAGAAGCAGCAGCAGCTTCTTTGAGTCGTAAAACCCCCCCTCAAATTCGGATTGAACAAATTCGTCAAATTACCGAATTTCTAGGACGTCCTCCTTTGTCTAGTATTCGGAGTTTAGTGGTGATAGAAGGGGCTAATCAAATGACAGAAGCGGCAGCTAATGCTTTGTTAAAGACACTAGAAGAACCAGGTTTAGGGACAATAATCTTGATTGCTGATGGTAATCGGTCTCTATTACCTACTTTGGTATCTCGCTGTCAAAGGATTCCTTTTTATCGTTTGAGTGATTCTGATTTAATTACTGTCCTCACTGACCAAGGACATTCAAATATTACTACACAACCAGAAGTCCTCAGTTTAGCCCAAGGTAGTCCCGGAAGAGCGATCGCCCATTCTCATTATCTTCAAGAAATGGATAGAGAATTATTAAACAAGTTAAAACAACCTCCTCATAATCTGATTGAGGTTTTTTCCTTTGCTCAAAAGATTACCGAAGATTTAGATACAGAGTTACAATTATGGTTAATCGATTATCTCCAGGTTTACCACTGGAAGATTAACCAATCACCGACAATTACCAAAATCTGGGAACAAGCCCGACAATTTATCTATCAATATGTCAATCCTCGTTTAGTTTGGGAATGCAGTTTTTTAGAGATATATAAAATTGGTAGAGTTTAGTTAAAAAAAGCTATTAAACTACTAAAATGAGACGGAGCTGTGTAAATCAGCTCAAATCTACTAAAACCTCCAGCTTGGAAAAGTTTTTGTATGGTTGCTTGAGTTTCAGGATAGTCGCAGTTGGCCATGTGTTCTATGGTCATTTCTTTTTCAATTGTATTCAAGCTCAACCAATTTTCGCGGATGTTTTGCCAATACTCGGCAAAGAATTGATCACGATTTTGTTGAGGTTTTCTAAAAATATCTATTAACAGGAAACAGGAATTTGGTTTGATTATTTTCTGGATATCATTAATTAAATTTTGTTTGGCCACAGTATCCAGATGATGTAGAAAGTAGGAGGCCAAAACTATATCAAATTTTAGCTCTTGGGTGGTAATTAATTCTCTAACTACCTCTTGGATATTTCCAGGGATTAACTTTTTTTTCCCGGGAATCTTTGTAAGATGCTTTTTGGCGATCGCTAAAGCTTGAGGAGAAAGATCAATACCCACATAATCAGCAATTTCTGTGTTAACTAAGCAGTGTGTAATCGTTGACGTATCTCCACAACCGAGATCTAAGCAGGAAAAGGATTTTACTGGATAATTTTGCAGAAATTGATTAAGGATTTCATAGATCTCCCGATGCTGCATGTGATTGTTTTTAACTATCTTTTGATAAATTTGCCAGTTTTTGGCAAATATTTCCGCGCTAGAAGGTCGTGTTTCTGACATAGGTTTATTTCTACTTACTATTAATGGTACTCAGGATTTGAACCTTGACAAGTCTATTAGGACATATAAGTTATTGTTTTTAGGACGGAACAGCGCTGGGAAGAGAGCGCCGGAAATCGGCGCAATGGGGTAGCCTACCCCTTGACTGAAAGTGTCCTAACAGTAATGGCGACTGATTTATTTTTGCAGTGCGGTATGTAAGTTTAAAAAACATCTTCCCATGATTATTCAACATGAGAAGATGTCTTAATTTAATTAAGTTTCAGCTAAATTTTACCTAGCTTAACTGGCTGCTTCTTGTCTTTCTTTAGCTTCTTTGATAACTTCTTCAGCTACATTATTAGGACATGGAGCATAGTGAGAGAATTCCATAGAGAATTGTCCTCTACCAGAGGTCATTGTACGTAAATCTCCGATATAACCGAACATTTCACTTAGGGGAGCGTCTGCTTTAATGCGTACTCCTGTTGGCGTAGGTTCTTGAGCTTTAATCATACCACGACGACGGTTGAGATCCCCAATTACATCTCCCATGTGATCATCTGGAGTGAACACATCTACCTTCATGATTGGTTCTAAGATTTGAGGAGATGCTTTAGGGAGTGATTGACGATAGGCTGATTTCGCGGCAATCTCAAAGGCGATCGCACTTGAGTCAACGGGGTGATAGGAGCCATCATTAAGGGTAAATTTTAGATCCACTACGGGATACCCTGCCAGTACTCCCTTGTCGATGCTACTCTCAAACCCTTTTTGTACTGCGGGCCAAAATTCCTTAGGTACATTACCCCCAGTTACCTTTGATTCAAACTGGAAGCCAGAACCTGGTTCTCCTGGTTCAATTGTGTAATCAATTTTACCGAACTGCCCAGAACCTCCTGATTGTTTCTTATGGGTGTAACTATCAGATATTACTCTGGTAATAGATTCACGATAAGCTACCTGTGGTTTACCTACTTCTACGTCTACGCCGTAGGTACGTCTGAGAATATCAACCTTGATATCTAGGTGTAGTTCTCCCATTCCCTTCATAATAGTTTCACCGCTTTCTTCATCGGTTTCAATGTAGAAGGAGGGATCTTCTTGAACCATTTTGCTCAAAGCTGCTCCCATTTTTTCGCTACCGCCTTTTTGCTTGGGTTTAATAGCAATAGAAATTACTGGGTCAGGAAATACCATTGGTTCTAGGGTAGCAGGATTCTTGGGATCACAGAGGGTATGACCTGTTTGAACTGATTTCATACCCACAATAGCGATAATGTCTCCTGCTTGGGCTGTGTCTATTTCCTGGCGATCATTGGCGTGCATTTCCACCATACGACCGACTCTTTCAGTTTTACCTGTTGCTGTATTTAGAACTGTGTCACCTTTTTTGAGGGTCCCTGAGTAAACCCTAACAAAGGTTAAGGCGCCAAAGCGATCATCCATAATTTTGAAGGCTAGAGAACGTAGTGGTTTTTCTGCATCTACGTAAGCTACACCTCCAGTTCTATTCCCTTCTAAATCCATTTCTGGTTGTGGGTTAACTTGAGTTGGATCTGGTAAATAATCAATTACAGCATCTAATACTAACTGCACTCCTTTGTTTTTGAAGGAAGAACCTCCATAAGTGGGGAAAAAGTCTAGATTCAGGGTCCCTTTGCGAATACAGCTTTTTATTTCGTCAATAGATAATTCTTCCCCTTCTAGGTATTTCTCCATCAAGGTGTCATCTTGTTCTACTGCTGTTTCAATTAGTTGTTCTCTGTATTCTTCAACTTTTTCAACCATATCGGCGGGAACTTCTTTGATTTCGTAGTTGGTTGGGTCTCCTGAGTCATCCCAAATCCATGCTTTACGAGTCAGCAGGTCAACTACTCCGCAAAATTCCTCTTCAATCCCTATTGGTAAAACCATTACTAGGGGTTTAGCTGCTAAAACGTTGTCAATTTGATCTACTACGCGGTAGAAATCTGCCCCTAAACGATCTAGTTTGTTGATATATATAATTCTTGATACTTTAGAATCATTGGCGTAGCGCCAGTTTGTTTCTGATTGAGGTTCAACTCCTCCTGAACCGCAAAATACTCCGATCCCTCCATCTAAAACTTTTAGGGAGCGATATACTTCAATTGTGAAGTCAACGTGTCCTGGAGTATCAATAATGTTAAATTGATGATCTTTCCAAAAGCAACTTGTGGCTGCTGACTGAATGGTGATTCCACGCTCTTGTTCTTGTTCCATAAAGTCAGTGGTTGCTGCACCTTCGTGTACTTCGCCGATTTTATGAATTTTACCAGTTAGTTTAAGTATTCTTTCTGTTGTGGTAGTTTTTCCCGCGTCAACGTGAGCAAAAATACCTATGTTGCGATATTTAGAGAGATCTTTCATTTTTATTTATGCTTCAATTAAGTTTGCTAATAGAGTAACAGTACAGGTTTTGGGTTACTCCTTTTTGCTTATGTTAGGCTATCTATCTAGGTCTTTAGGGTTTAATTAGTTCCTAATGCTATTTAACTATTTAGTTGTTTTTTCTACAACTAGAATTAATGAAAATAGATAGGTTATAATTGTTTTTATCCTCTCATCTAGGATATTGCCAATTATTAAGTTATTATAAAATATTTTAACTTAACTAGATGAGATTATTTATAATTATAGTATATAAAGTTAAGTGACCAAACAGAGATTGGATACCCTACTAGTTGAGCGTAATTTCTCTACCTCTCGTCAACAGGCTAACCGGATGATTAGAGCAGGTTGGGTAAAAGTTAACCAACAAGTAGTGGATAAACCAGGTACAGAAATTCCCCTCAATGCTTCTATAGAAGTCTTTTCTAAGCCTCCCTACGTTTCTAGAGGTGGTGAAAAACTAGCTAAGGCTTTAAAAGAGTTTAAAATAAATGTGAAATCTAGGGTCTGTCTCGATGGTGGCATCTCTACAGGCGGCTTTACTGATTGTTTACTCCAAGCAGGGGCAGCAAGAGTTTACGGTGTAGATGTGGGCTATGGTCAGGTGGCTTGGAGTCTCCGCCAAGATCCCCGCTTGATTCTCCATGAGAGAACTAATTTTCGCTATCTGAATCCTCAAAAACTCTATGGGGATCACGTGAAGGCTAGTTTGGGGGTGATGGATCTGTCTTTTATTTCTTTATCTAAAGTTTTACCGACTCTCTGGGAATTGTTAGGAGATCCTAAAGAAGTAGTCTTACTGGTTAAACCTCAGTTTGAAGTGGGTAAAGACCAAGTGGGCAAAAAAGGTGTGGTTCGCGATCGCCAAGTTCACGCTCAAGCTATTTTCCAGGTCTTAGAATCTGCCCTCAAACTCGGATGGCAGTATCATGGACTTACCCCTTCCCCTCTTCAAGGCCCTGCTGGTAATTTAGAGTATTTACTTTGGTTACGACGGGATCAGCCTCCTCTCTCTACCCCTTCCCCCAATTTATCCACCATTTCTCTGATTACCAATTCCGCTCAACCTGAAAAATAGTTCATTTATAGAGAATATAAATGAACTATTGACAGTAACCATTTTTTGATTTATTATATTTAAATTAGCTTAATCAATATTTAAGATTCGATTAAGCTTTTTTCCTTAAATCACTTTCCTGCATACTCAAATTCATTTTGAGTTTGTACCGTACCAAACCATAAATAGTTTTATAGTTGGCGTCTATTCCGTGAGCATCTTGTAACCATTCGTGTATATCTTCATAGGATTTGAAAGTATTCTCCGAACGGTTCAATTTTTCTCTCAACTCTGATAAAGTTGCTTGTGAAACCACAGAAGGGCGTCCAGTACTTTTTTTACTGACCAGAAGAGTTTTAATTCCTTGCTCTTTGTACTTTTTAAACCATTTTTGTATGGTTACTCTATGGACTCCTAAAAGAGATGCTAATTCTTTTACGGTATCAACCTTGCCGGTTTTCATCAAATATAAAGCTTGTACTTTTTTGTAGCTAACTGCATTTTTCTGCTTTGTCAAAATTTCGCGTAACTCTGTAATTGACTCTGTAATGTTGAGACTACACACTCCTGCCATTTATTTTTCCTCAGTAATCTTTTTTCCCACATGCGTAAAAATAGGTCAAAACCTGACAGCTAAAACCTGAACTATCAATTTCCCTTTCTTCGCTTTTTCAACTATATTTAGCTATAAATTTCCTCTAGATCCTCAGTAAAATTTCCAACTAACTTTACTTAATCTAGGTATTTCCCCAGCTTCAATTCTAATTGAGGATATTTACTCAGCTTTAGCTTTTGTACCAAAGTTCTCTCAAGCTCTAGTAGTTAAGCTTACCCTTTAACTGAAATTACCCAAAAAAGCTTTAAGGATTTCTTCTTACATCTATCTACTTCTTTAACTAGCTTTTTTACAGCTACGTATGTTGCTGCCATGCTCTATCTAGTTTTTGACACTTAGTTTGATAATCAAATGTCACTCACGAAGTTGAAATCTGTAACTGATTGCTCAGTCTTTGCTGCTTTTTCCTTTGAACTTGCTCATGAAGAACATGAAGAAGTGTATTTTCTTCTTCTATTTTTATTATTCCACAAGTTTGTACCTATTGCCAACCTTTTTCAGAAAAATTCAGAAAAATTACGGAGAAGCTTGAGAATGTAAACTAATCTTAAGCAGAAACTCCTCGGCTAATTTACTAAAAGCTTTAGACCCGGAAGAATTAGGATTGTCTATAACCACGGGAGTAAAAGTATCTACGGCTTTAGCCACGTTCACATCTAGGGGAATAGTATTTTCAAATAGTAAATTAGAGGTAAAGTCCCCTTGGATGCGGCGCATCACTTTTCTGTAGTATCGGCCGGTCAAGGTTCCCCCAGATAAAATAAACACTATACCTAATAAATTTAAATTAAGAGGATGAGTATCTTGGTGATTTTGTTTGAGATTGTGTATTCTTCTTTCTAATAACTGAATTCCCACTAAAGATAAAGGTTCGGGACGAGCGGGTAATAGGTAAAAATCACTAGCGGCCATACCACTACGAGTGAGAAGATTATAGCTAGGGGCACAATCGAGGAGAATAAAATCATATTTCTCCACTACCGGAGATAGAACTTTAGCAATTAGTATTCTTTCAAATTGGTTCCAAATTGCAGCAAAATCTTGAGTGTTTTGAAGAATCGCCTGTTCGTGTAATACTTCTGACACCAAATATTCATCATAAAGTTCTAAATCTCCTGGTAACAAATGTAAATTAGATACATTACACACATTGCTACAGATTAAATCATCAATAATGAGTTTACTACGACTATTAGGACGAATTGCTCTATCAATTAGATAACTGAGTGTGCGTCGTTTTTTTCTAAGTTTGGCGAATTCATGGGGAGAAATTACACTAAGAGTGGCACTAATTTGTGAGTCTAAATCAATTATTAGTACTCGCTTTTGATGATTTTTAGCTAAACAGGTAGCTAAATTAACAGTTAAAGTTGTTTTGCCCACACCGCCTTTCATATTAACCGTACTGATAACGTATCCCATAAAGATTCAGTTTCTCCCTTAATACTCCGTATTATTACTTACTCAGTAAACCGAGACTAACTCCTACTAGTACAATTAGTCCTCCTAATATTACCAAGTTTGAGGGAACTTCTTGGAGAAAAATAAATCCTAGCACCGTTGAACAGATAGGCTCAAGTAAAATTACTAAAGATACTAGGGTAGGGGAAATATATCTCAAGGACCAATTAAGACTAGTATGACCGATAAGTTGGGGAAAAATAGCTAACAGAGTCATATATAAGTAAACTACTTTCGGCAAGTTAAAATAACTTTGCTGCCAAAATAATGGTAGGGGTAAGAGAATAAGTGCAGCACTTCCATAGGCGATAGCAATATATATTTGAGTGCTGAGACCGAAACTCTGAGCTTTTTTACCTACTATAAAATAGAAACTAGCCATAATTGCCCCCATCAAGGCTAAGAGATTCCCTAGCCAAAATTGACTTTCCTCCCCTTTGCTTCCTGGGGAATTACTAAAACTAATTATGATCCCTCCAGTCACCGCCACCATTATTCCTAGTAAAGTTAGACGAGACGGCTTGATTTTTAGCCACAACCAACTAATTAAGGCAATCCAAATCGGATTTGTTGTTACTAAGGTAGTAGAAGCGGCTATCGAAGTTAAAGATAGAGAAGTAATCCAAAAGGCAAAATGCAGGGCTAAACATAAACCAGCGATCCCCGCCCAATAATAGCCTTGAATCGGAATTTCTGCTTTAATTACCTGAAAATACGTAGGTGATAACACTAATGAAGCGATCGCCAATCTACTAGCGGCTAATAATATACTAAAGCCTATTCCTGGGTTGGATACCGCTTCTAGGGAAAGACGAATAAATATAGCTGCCGTAGACACAGCTAACACGCCACAGCTTAGTATAATAGTTATTTTAGCCAGAGATGGTGGTCGCAATCGGTTCACTATTATTTTTTTAGTTACTATGTCTAATTTACCCTTACTTAATCACGATACTATCTGGGCCATTCTTGCCGAAGAAATTGATGACGCTACTGTCAATCAGTTAGTTTGGCACTATTTAGGGTACCGTTATGATTCTGCTACTCAAACCTGGGACAACTCTTTAGTTACCGAGACTTGGCGCCAAGATTACCCTTCCCCTCCTGATTTTATCGCTCATCGTCCTCCTGTCGTTAAGTTAACTAGGTCGATTCCCCGGGAGCATAAGCAACTTTTGAAGGAAAAGTTGGGTTTCTCCGGTTACAAAATTGGGGAGTTTGGACCTAGACAAACTCGAAGAGCTACTATGGCTAATTGGTTATTAAGTTATTTGGTTGAGCATCAGCAATGAATATCAGTAAAAATCCCTATGCTTGGCTAGATCAGTCCTTACAAACTATCCACCGCGCTAACTGGTATCGTTCTCCTACAGAGGCTAAAAGTTTACACAGAGGAATGATTGAAATTAACAATCGTTGCCTCATCAACTTTGCTAGTAACAATTACTTAGGTTTAGCCGGGGATCAGAGATTGATCGATGCAGCAGTTACCGCCACTAAAATCTATGGCACTGGAAGTACGGGATCCCGCCTCCTCAGTGGACAATCAATCCTTCATACTCAGCTAGAAGCAGCACTAGCTAAACTCAAAGGTACTGAAGATGCCTTAGTTTTTAGTTCTGGATATCTGACTAATTTAGGCGTAATTACAGCCTTAATCGGACAGCGAGACTTAATTATAGGTGATGAGTACAATCATTCTAGTCTTAAACAAGGCGCGAGAGTCAGCCAAGCAAAAGTTCTAGAATATACTCATAATTGTGTAGAGGAGCTTAAGGAGTTATTGAGACAGTATCGGCATAAATACCGTCGCTGTCTCATCATAACTGATACTATTTTTAGCATGGATGGAGATTTATGTCAAGTACCTAAATTAATTCAATTAGCAGAGAATTATGATTCTATGCTCCTTGTAGACGAAGCCCACGCCACCGGGGTGATGGGAAAAACCGGGGCAGGCTGTGTAGAGTATTTTAATTGTACTGGAAAAGAAATTATACAGGTAGGAACTTTGAGTAAAGCTTTAGGTAGTTTAGGGGGTTATGTAGCTGGCAGTAAAAAACTAATTGATTTTTTGCGCAATCGCGCCCCCTCATGGATATATACTACCGCTTTATCACCAGCGGATACTGCTGCCGCTTTAAAAGCTGTAGAAATTATTCAAACAGATAAGTTACCAAAAACAAGTCTTTGGCAAAATATTAATTATCTCAAGGCAGAATTAGAGACATGGCCTAAACTACAGTTGTTACCTTCTTTCTCGCCGATTATCTGTATTAATTACCAAAAACCTCAACAGGCTTTGGATGTTGCCGCTTATCTTAGAAATCATGGGATTTTTGCCCCAGCAATTCGTCCTCCTACAGTATCTACTAGTAGAATACGTTTAAGTGTGATGGCGACTCATCAACAGCAAGATTTACAACAACTAGTTAGGGTTTTAAAAGCTCAACCACTGAGCTAATTTTACTGGTAAGGGTAACAGAATAGATACTAGTAAAAATAAACATAGTAAACCGAGAAAATCTCGCTTATTATCTAACTCTGTGACATCATTTAAAGCGGGTTGGTCCACCGCAGGCATCAGTAACAAGATAATCGCCCAGAGTACAAAAACCCCTTTAAGAAGGGGAGGTTGTACAAAAGCTAAGACAAACATCAAAATACGGGTTAATTGTCCAATTAACGCCCCTTGAGTCTGTCCAAACATGCCGTGGATAATATGTCCTCCGTCTAATTGTCCCACGGGAGTGAGATTAAAGGCGGTAATTAATAAACCAATAAAACCGGCGATCGCCAAAGGGTGTAAATCTATATATGTATCTACTCCTAGGGCAGATCCCAATGCTACTTTACTTATTAATGCTGTTAATAGGGAAAAACGCGGATTAAATGTGTTGAATAATTGCCACTGTGACGACTCTTCTCTTAATCTCATCGCTTCTCCCAGAGGTATTGTCTCTGACTGAGTTAATCCCCAATATAGTATTGGTAAACTCACTAACAAGCCCGCAATCGGTCCGGCTATTGCTGTATCGAATAAGGCTTTTCTATGAGGAAATGGCGATCTCTTCTGGATAAAAGCACCTATAGTCCCTAGAAAAAAAGGTACTGGTATGAAATAGGGAAGTGTTACATTAATTCCATAGTATGTAGCCGTTAAGTAGTGAGCTAATTCATGAATTCCCAAGATACTCATGATTCCCAAACTATAGGGTAATCCTTTCAGTAGTAGTTGTGGGTCAGCAAGGATTAATTCGGGATTAGCTGTAATTTCAGGAGCAACATCGCTAAATTGTACTCCAATTATGCTAGTGGTGAACAAAGTAATTAGCAATAAACCAATAGCTAAGCCAGGTTTTTTGAGAGAATCATCGATTTCAGGAGTTTTTTGTTTCCAGATATTAGGTACTAGTGCAAAAAAAGGTTGTCCAGAGAAACTTTCTTGAAAGACAAGAATAAAGCGATCGCCAAAAGCCTTCTCTACATTTTGACGAATAGTATGGTAAGCTTCTTCCGGTATAGTTTTTAATTTACCCCGACACAAAATTCCCTGGGGATGATAGTCAATATTTTGCAGATAGTAAACACCCCAAGGAAAACAATTACGGAGGGTTGTTTCTTCGCTTTTGCTGATGGGTGGTCTAGTTTTAGCTACTATTGGCTTATTCAGAGGATCTTCTGGGAGAAATTCCTGATTTATTTGCAAATTTTTCTCGGGAGTTGCAATATTTTTTTCTACATCTTTTTCTACATCTATTCGCTGACGTTGGACTAACCAAAGATAAAGCAAAGGAGATACAATCAGAGGGATAATTACCAACCAAGTAGGCATGGGTTGATCTTTACCCATTAATATTAACCATCCAGTCCAAATAAAGGCAGGCATCATCATTACCAGCCAAAGTAACCATACTGGTGTTTTGGTAATCTTGGTAGCCTTTTGCTTCACTAAAAAATAGCTTATTAAACCTAATAAAAATAATAGTAATACGTTTTCCATAAATCGCCTATCTCATATCAGCCCAACACAACCTTATTATAGCTAAGAACCACAATAGTGAAACTTTTAATCTTTTAACTATAGATTTGTTTATTTCAACTGAAGTACTCATTATAATTAAAGAATACAGATAAAAAAATAAAGAAAAAAAATATGTACTCATTGGAAAATCAAATTGTCCCTATGGACATTGCTGATACTATTCTATTCACCCCTAATTCCTATAACTTAGAAGATACTAACCTTTCTAAAGATACTGGAGAATTAACTGAACTAGACATCCTTGATCCTGTGGATCCAACTATAATGGAGCCCGATGATTTGTTAGAGGGAGTAGCTGGTGATCAATTAGATACTGTTAATGATTCTGATGATTCTGCGGGAGACGATTTAGTAAACCCTGAAGAAAGCGAATCCCCTGATACCCCACTCCCATTAATCCTGATCAAATCCAGCGATAATAAAGCGTCAGAAACTGGTAATGATCCTGGTGAGTTTACAATTAGACGGCGAGGCGATACTTCTGACCCCCTAAGGGTGGGCTACTCAATCAGTGGAAGCGCCAATCCGGGAGAAGACTATGATGAACTCCTCGGTAGAGTTACACTAGCTCCCGGTGAATCAACAACCCAAATTCCTATCAACGTTATCGATGATAGTCTCTTTGAACGCAGTGAAAATGTTATTCTCACATTAAAAGAAGATCCAAAGTATGAAATTGATCAGAAAAATAGTTCTGCCAATATTTTTATTGAAGATAATGAACTACCTCCACCTCAGTTAAAACTGACAGCTACCGATAAAAATGCGTCAGAAAAAGGTAACAACCCTGGTAAGTTTACCATTGTACGCCGAGGCAACACTAATAATACCCTAACAGTGCCATACTCCCTAGGGGGAAGCGCCAATCCGGGAGAGGATTACGAGAACCTCACTGGTACAGTTACATTAGCTCCCGGTGAATCAAAAGCCCAAATTGCTATCAATGTTATCGATGATAACATATTTGAAAGGGTTGAGACTGTTACTCTTACTTTAGAAGAAAGTTCAGAGTATAGCATTGCTAAGAGCAAGAGTGCTTCTGTTTTTATTCAAGATAATGAACTACCTCCACCTCTGTTAAAACTAAAAGCTACGGATAATAAAGCTTCAGAAACTGGGAACAATCCTGGTGAATTCACAATTAGACGCCTAGGAGATACTTCTAACTCCTTAACGGTGGGATACTCAACGAGTGGCAGCGCTAATCCGGGAGAAGACTATGATGAACTCACTGGTACAGTTACACTAGCTCCCGGTGAAAGAAAAGCTCAAATTCCCATCAATGTTATCGATGATGACCTGTTTGAACGGAATGAAAATGTTATTCTGACTTTAGAAGAAAGTTCAGAGTATCGTCTTGATAAGAAAAATAGTTCTGCCAATATTCTTATTTTCGATAATGAACTACCTCCACCTAGGTTAAAACTTGAAGCTACCGATAATCAAGCTTCAGAAACTGGGAACAATCCTGGTGAATTCACAATTGGACGCCTAGGGGATACTTCTAACTCCTTAACGGTGGGATACTCAACGAGTGGCAGCGCTAATCCGGGAGAAGACTATGATGAACTCACTGGTACAGTTACACTAGCTCCCGGTCAATCAAAAGCTCAAATTCCTATCAATGTTATCGATGATAATGAGTTTGAAGGCGATGAAACAGTGATTCTTACTTTAGAGGAAAATTCACAATATCAGCTTGTTGATAACTATGATAGTGACCAAATTACTATTGAAGATAACGATACTAACTTATCTTCTCCCGAAATTTATACCTACGAAATTCTCGAAACTTATGCCCATGATGAAACAGCCTTTACTCAAGGTTTAATCTACACTGATGATTCCCTGTATGAAGGTACGGGATTAAGAGGGGCATCTTCTCTGAGGAAAGTAGATTTAGAAACTGGAGAAGTTGAACAAATTTATGAATTAGAAGATCAATATTTTGGAGAAGGAATAACTCGATGGGAAGATGAAATAATACAACTAACTTGGCAGTCTAACAAAGCCTTTGTTTATGATTTAGAAACTTTTGCAGTCATTGACGAATTTGAATATGAAACTGAGGGTTGGGGTTTAACTCATGATGGAACTAATCTAATTATGAGCGATGGCACAGATGAAATTGCATTTCGAGACCCTGATACTTTTGAGATAGTCAAAACCATCGACGTTAGAGATGGAAATAGAGCTATTAACAGAATCAATGAACTAGAATATATTGATGGAGACATTTGGGCTAATATTTGGTTTACTGATGACATTGCCATAATTTCACCTGAAACAGGTCAAGTTACCGGATGGGTAGAACTAGATGGCTTGAGACCATCTAGTACTTTGAATAATTCTAATGCTGTTTTAAATGGTATTGCCTATGATTCTGAAGATGAGAGACTTTTTGTAACTGGTAAGTTATGGCCTGAATTGTATGAAATCGAAATATTTCCTACAGATAGTTAAAATCTAGTTATGAGAACTTCCGTTAACTCTCTAAAGATTAGCGGGAGATTCTCAAAATATAGTCATACAGAGATTGATGAAGATATTTAGATTTTCCTTTTGGTTAATATTTAGTGCTTTTTTAATTATTAACCTGTTTAGTTCAGGGACTTTTTCTGAGGACTTAGAATATAAAAAAACAGTTTTAATTAGTGGTTTAGAACATCCTTGGGGTTTAGATTGGTTACCTAGTGGTGAAATGCTGATTACCGAACGCCCTGGACGCTTACGGATAGTTAGAAACGGGGAACTAGACCCAAATCCTATATCGGGAGTACCCTCGGTTTTTGCCGCAGGTCAAGGAGGCTTACTCGATGTATCAGTAGATCCTCAATTTACAGAAAATCCCTACATATATTTTACCTATTCTCAAGGCGATAATAGAGCCAATCAGACCCAAATAGCAAGGGGAACATTAAATAATCAAACAATCAGCAATCTAGAGGTGATTTTCTCTGTATCTCAGACAAAATCAGGAACCCAGCATTTTGGCTCCCGTATAATTTGGCTACCAGATAGAACTATGTTAGTAGCAATAGGAGATGGAGGCAATCCACCTTTGCAACTAGAAGGAGATTTAATTCGTAAACAAGCACAAAATCTTCGTAGCCATTTGGGAAAAGTCCTTCGGCTTAATCCTGATGGGTCTGTACCTGCTGATAATCCTTTTGTCAATCAAGCTGGAGTGGATCCTCTTATCTGGTCTTACGGTCATCGGAATATTCAGGGTTTAGACTATGATCCCCTCTCTAATCAAGTGTGGTCCACGGAACACGGCGCTAGGGGTGGTGATGAGTTAAATCTACTTACCAAAGGTGAAAATTACGGTTGGCCTCTGGTTTCCTATAGTAGAGAGTATAGTACTGGTCAACCTGTTGCTCCCAATCAATCTTTACCAGGAATGGTGGACCCCAAAACAACTTGGACCCCGGCTATTGCCCCTTCAGGTTTAACAGTTTATCGAGGAGATATCTTTCCTGATTGGTCTGGTAATCTCTTGGCGGGAGGATTAGTTTCCCAGGATATACGCCGCATTGTTGTAGATGAAAACGGAAATGTCCTGTCTGAGACGAAAATTCCTATCAATCAGCGCGTTAGAGATGTAGCTATAGGTCCTGATGGTTTTATCTATGTTCTCACTGATGCAGATAATGGTCAATTAATTAGAATTGAACCTGCTTAACAGCTTAATAAATACTGGCATCCGGTTTATATACCCTAGTTAAAAAATAAGTTCGTAGTTTTACTTGAGTTTGTAAAGGTACAAAAAAAATTAGATTTTACTGCGTGTAGCGCTATAAAAATCTGCAACGGGAGAATTTGACTATAATTGTAAAGTTTCTTTACAATAAAATTGGCATAAATGGGAAAAAACTGAGAATCAATGGAACTTACTAACTTAGGAAAAACTGGCATTGAGGTAACTGTTATTGGTATTGGTACTTGGGCTTGGGGCTAAATACAGTTGAAAAATATTTACTCATTACTGCTTAAACTTGCTCATTTGATTAGCTAAATAGCCATAATGGGTAAGTTTTAGTTGGTTGACAATTAGGGACAAAGGGATAATTGAGAGATAATTACTGTGTTTTCCCCTTGATTATAAGTCGTTTAGTGCGCTAATAGAGAAACTCTCGACCAACTATTGTTTAGCAATGATATATAGCAGTTCCCTTTCTTGTGAGGTACAAAGGTTATCCTTTTGAGGCAGGAGGCACCTCAGATCTTGCATCTTTATCACTCATTTACTGGTGAGGGTTGAGTTTTGAAGTAATAAGTAATGAGTAATGAGTAAGAGAATTAATGCTAAAGGCTTAAAAATTGATTCTCCCTTGTCGGCCAATTTCTGTACTTTTGTTTTGGTGCTTTGATATGAGGCAGGAGAGGCTCCGAGTTAGGTACAACCTCATGAGTCCTTTGCAATGATATAATATTGATACTTAAGGTGCCACCTGAAAAGTTGCATCCTTTGAGTGGAGCCCTCAGAAAGC